>JAJZAG010000011.1 GCA_021799555.1 Deltaproteobacteria bacterium
GCTCGATTCGCGGAGCGCTTCGCCGGTGACTATAGCGCCCGAAAGCTTGCTTCCAAAGCCGATAGTCCTGACTCCGCCTATCGCCTCGATCGTCGCGTCATCGCCATAAGCGACTATCGCGTCCACCGCCGCAGCGAGTGCCGCAGTCAAGTCGCGATCCTCGCGGCCCCAGTTGAAGACCTCGATTCGGGCGGAAAGCCCCGCGTCGAATTCCGCGATCGATTGTTTAAGATGCGCATAGAAATGCGGCTCCGCCGTCGCCGTTTTGATCGCGACGCCGGCTCCGGCGATCAGTGCGATAACGATCTCGTGCAGCCCCGCGCCGGGCGCATTGCCCGCCATGATAAAGCCGAGCAGTTCCCTCCGCTGCGGCGCCGATTCGGCAAACGCGGTGAGCGCGTCGATTGTGAACGGTTCCAGCAGCGCGTCGAGCGAAGCATCGACCAGCGGCGCGGAAAAACCGAGCTGCACCGCGATCCTCGCCACGGCGCTCCGTCGAATCGCAAATCGCGGTTCGCGCCACCGTGCCAGCACCGCCGCTAGCGCGTGCGCCGCACGCGCGGGATCGTGAGGCTCGCCGAGCCGCGCGCGTATCCGCTCGCTGGCTGCTGCAATCTCGATAGTAGCAGTCTTGATATTCACCGTGACGCCGCCGCTGCAAACATCTCGATCGAAAGCGCGCATCCACGCGCGTCTGAAGCTCGCGCCCGCCCGAACAACCGCACGCGCTTTCCCTCGACGATCCCAATATCCTCGGTCATGACTGCCGCTACCGAGCAGACGTTCGCCAGATCGATAAAGGCCAGCATTCCCGGCGTTCCGTCAGGGAGTCTGCGCATAGTGGCCGGATCGATCGCTGCCGGCCGCATCCATGGCGGCGCGAGCTTGACTCGCTCACCTGAGGCGGTGGCGAATTCAGAGTTGAACCGCGTCGCGTCATAAAGCTGCGAGCACAGCTCGGTCATCCCGTATTCGTTGATCACCAGATCCTCGGCGATACCGAGCAATCCTGCCGCGCGTGCCGCGACCTCGCCGGGTGCAAGCGGCACGCGCTGGCCCTTGGGACCGCCAGTGTCCATCATCCGCGATCCCGGCCCCAGGATGAACCGCTCCCGCGACTCCTTGACTCGCTCGAACAGGGCGGCGAAGCCTGCCGTCGTTCCGAGCACGCACACAGGCGCGTGCATCGCGGCCGCTTCGCGCAGGTATGCGACGGCGGCATCGATATCGACGCGCTCCCGATCCGCGACGCAGCGCGATTTCGGCTCACCGAACTCCTCGATACACCATGTAATCATCGCCGAAAGGGATGACTCAGCCATCCGCTCTGCGGTTGGATGCATGGCAAGGATTCGCATCCGTGCGCCCTCTGGGAGATCGCAAAAAAGCATCGCGCGCAGATGGGCGAGGGCGCTCGCACGGTAAACCTCTGGATATTGAACCAGGTGGCGTCCACGCCGCTCCGCGCCACTCGTCGTTCCGCTGGTCAGAAATTCGCAGGCGCCCCGCGTTTCCGCAGCGCCCTTGGCCGCAAGCATCACGTACTTGAAGGCGATAGTGCTAACGAACGGGATATCGGCGGGCAAAGTCGCGCCATCGGGTCCAATTCCGAGCTGCCCGCAATACTCGCGATACGCAGGTACGGCACGCCGTTGATAATCAAAAATCCGCATCGCGAGGCTGTCGAACTGCTCCAGCTCAGGCCTGTGGATAAACCCCAGTACCTCGTCGACAAGCTGGCTCAAGGTCGAACTCATGCTAAAGCCGCGCGCCGCGCCGCCCTCCGATGATGTCGCGCGCAGGCGAATGGTTCAATCCTCGCAAGTGCGACCATTCGGGAGCGTCCAAGACCCTATTTACCAGGGTTCCGGAAAAGACTAAGGTGGTGAGCCGTGGTGGATGGGTTGGCGGGCCTTGCAAGCGGCGCGTGCGCCGGGCAGGAGAGGCGTCCGGGATTTTCCGGAATCTACAGAGAACGGTCGATATAATCGCCTTGCCGCCGGAGTTTGTGTAACCAATTTTGCGATCGCAACGTATTTCTGTTAATAGACTTGGCAGCAGTTGACGGTAAAGGCATCTGGACATGAAAAAATTCGGAGCGGGCGTGTTGCTCGGCTTTCTGGCCAGTTGGGCGGTTGCCTTCGCGGCCACCAACCTTGGACATGACGGCGCTTTCTGGAACAAGCTCAACTTCTCAGCGAAGGACGGCTACGTCAACGGCTACGCCGACGCGATGAAAGTCAGCGTGGCGGAACTCGACAATCTCACGATCGCCGCCAACATGTTCCACTGGAAAGGCGCTCCGAAGATTATCCATGAAACCTCGCGCCAGCTTTCGATGGCTAATCTGACACCCGATCAGATGATCAAACGGCTCGATTCCCTCTACGCGAACCAAAAGTACAGCGAACTCGATCTCGGCGAAGCGTTGCAGGTGCTGACGGTGCGCGCGCAGGCGACTGCGGTTCCCGCTGCACCGCCTGCACATCGCGGCAGATAGCGAACGCTTCGGCCCAAATTCGACATCATCCCCGAGGCGGTCCGTTTCCGGATCGCCTCTTTTATTGTGCGCACTCGCGATTGCGGCAGGGATCACGCTTGAAACAAACGCGGTTGAGCCTTAGCTTGATTTGCGGGAAGTGATGCAGTGAACGCTCCGGTAGTACTGCTCGAAAAAGCCTTGCGCGCGACCGTCGGCGTGCATTCCCAAATCCCGTCTACCCACGTCTCGACCGCGATCGGCCTCGGCACCGATCGGCGCGGCACCGGTACGGTCGTCAGCCCGGACGGTTTAATCGTGACCGCGCACTACCTGCTGCTTGGCGCGTCAGGCGTAATCGTCACGCTGCCGAGCGGCGAACAGCATCAGGCAAAAATCGTTGGGAAGGACTACAGCACCGGGCTCGGGCTTTTGCGAATCGATCCGTCCCGCCCTCTCCCGTGCCTGAAGATTGCCTCGTCCGCGAACTGCCAGACCGGAGAAGAAGTCTTTACCGTCGCCAGCCTCGGCGCTGACAAGCGATGCGCGGATTGCGGACTGATCACCTATCTTGGGCCGTTCGACGCGATTTGGGAATTCGAACTCGATCGCTCGGTTTGCGCCACCGCCTCGTCACTCCAGATCGGATTTCCCGGCGGCGCAATCGTCAACCATCGCGCCGAGGCGATCGCTATTTCCTATCTGAATTTTGCCGATATCGGTCGCGCGATCCTGGGGATACCCGGCGAATGCTTTCTCGCCGTGCGTGACGAACTCGTCCAATGCGGCCGACGCGTGTCTGCCACTTCGCGCGCGTGGCTCGGAGTGCTATCCTACACGATTCGCGAGCACGTCGTGATCGCTAACGTGATGCCGGGTGCGCCGGGCGAGAAGGCCGGCTTGCAGCAAGGCGATCTGGTGATCGCGGTCAACGGTGCGGAAATCAGCGAGCGGCGTGCGATGTACCAGGCGCTCGGCAACAAGCGCCCGGGCGAGATGATCAACCTTAAGGTTCTGCGCGACAACCGTATCCGTCAGATCGACGTCACCGCTATCCGTCCCGAGGATTATTTCGGGTGAGCGCGGCCGCGCCCGGCGTTTTGGAGGAATTCACCATTTTGACCCATCCGAGAGCGCGGCTGCGCGCAAGGCTCGAGCGACCGGAAATGATCGTCGCGCCGTTTGTGTTTGATTGCCTGCAGGCGCGGATTGCCGAAGACGCAGGCTTCGAGGCGGTTTACATGACCGGTTTCGGCACTTCGGCGGCGCGCGGATTTCCCGATTTGGGGCTGCTCACGATGACCGAAATGGCGGCCAACGCGCGCGCGATTGCAAACGCCGTCGAGGTGCCGGTTATCTGCGACGCCGACACCGGCTACGGAAGCGCGCTCAACGTTTTCCGTACGGTCCGCGAATACGAAGACGCAGGCGCCGCGGCTTTGCATATCGAAGACCAAGTGTTTCCCAAGCGATGTGGTTTTCTCTCCGGCAAACAGGTTATCCCGATCGCCGATATGCTCCCCAAGGTCCGCGCTGCTTGCGACGCGCGCCGCGACTCCGAACTCGTGATTATTGCCCGCACCGATGCCCTCGAGCCTCACGGATGGAACGAAGTCGAAACGCGGGCGCGCGCCTACCGCGCCGCCGGAGCTGATTTGATCTTTGTCGATGGAATCAGGAATCGCGGCGATTTGCGAACTTATGCCGATCGACTCGGCGATCTGCCCTTAATTTATAATGGCGACCTACTGCCACTCGACGAGTTGCGCCGATACCCTTTCAAGATGACGATTCATATCGGAACGATGCTCGCCGTGTATGCGGCGATCCGCGACATGATGCGTGAGCTGCGCAGCTCCGGCGCGATCGCCACGCGAACCTCCGGCGAGCTGTTCGAGGAATTCACCCGCACGGTGCGCGTGCCCGACTATCAGGAGCTTGAGCGGAAGTACAAGAGCTAAGCGACCTCCGCGCAGGCGACTGTTCCACTGCGCCGACTCTCGAACGCACAAATGGTGCGCGATCCAGCCGACTTTAACTCATTACTTAAGGCTCATGCGAGTCAGTGGTTAGGTCGCGACGAACGGCCCCACGTGATGAATCGAGCGCCGCACCCGATCGCAGCCTGCAAGAGCCGCAATTGGGAATCACAGGCAAACGCCTGTAATTCGAGGATTGTTGGATTTCTTACTTCGCGTGTTCCGTTACTGATCCGGAAACACCACGGCGCGGAGGTTCTCTAATGCCTAAACTTTCTCGCCGTTGGGTTTTACGAATTGAAGGGCTGCCGAGTTCATGCAGTAGCGCAGTCCCGTCGGCTTGGGTCCGTCGGAGAAGACGTGGCCGAGATGCGCGTCGCATCGCGCGCACGAGACCGCAGTGCGGGTCATGAAAAAGGTGCTGTCAGCTTCGGTATGAACGTTTTGTGGTGCGATCGGCTCCCAGAAGCTCGGCCATCCGGTTCCCGACTCGAACTTCGCGTCGGAACTGAACAGCGCCGTGCCGCAGCAGATGCATCGATAGATTCCCTTGTCATGCGACTCGGCGTATTTCCCGGAGAAAGCTCGTTCAGTACCGTGCTGCCGGGTAACTTTGTATTCCTCGGGAGTCAGGATTTTGCGCCATTCGGCGTCGGTCTTGATTACCTTGTCCACGGACACTACTCCTTTGCGGCGGCCGTCGTCGTCGAACTCGACGATGTTGACTTTGAGGATGGGGCCGAGCGCGGCATTCGCGCCTTGGTTGCCGGTGTGCCCGAGCGCGAACTTGAGCGCGAGCAGGGCCGGGGTTGCGACCGCGATCGCTATAAACGATCGGCGGGGCAGCGTACCGGTATTGCCGGAATGTTCACGACTTCGCGGCTTTATCGCCATGATTCCATACACAAAGCGCTGATTTATTAACCAATTGGTATGCGCGCGGCGCTCAAATGAAAAAGCCCTGCGTATCCTTTCCCGCGGCAGCAAGATCGACGCGATGCAGCATGTCGGCGACGCTCGTCGAATCGAGGATTTTAGCGGTCGCATCACGGACTTCCTGCATCACGATCCGGATCCCACAAGTGCGCTCATCGCCGCATTCGCGGCATCGCATGTACGCCGTCTTGCTGACGCACGGCAGCGGAGCGATTGGACCGTCGAGTGTGCGAATCACATGACCGACGCTCACAAGATTTGCCGGCCGGCCCAGGAAGTAGCCACCGCCTTTGCCCTTTTTGCTTTGCAGGATCCCCTCGTTTTTCAGCTCGAGCAGAATCAACTCAAGGAACTTGCGGGGAATATTCTCGCGCCGCGCGATATCCGAGATCAAAATCGGTCCGTTTCCGTATTCGCGAGCAAGGACCGCGATCGCCTTGAGGCCGTACTTCGATTTCTGTGAAAGCATCGTCGATTTGCTGACTCGACTAAGCCGTTCCCACCGCGACGCTATTGAAACTGTCGGGCAGGTTTCGGGACTAAGGGTTACCGCATCGGACCGCTGTAACAAATCTCCGTATGCGCTCTAATGCATTCTAGTAACTATGCCCGCATACTTGTCCATAAGTGGCAGCACCGTTTCCCTGGGCGCCGCAGGCAGCGGGAAGATCAGCCGATCGAAACCGAGATCCATCAGTCGGCGGATATCGTCCTCTTTCGAGCTGGAACCAAACAAAGAAATGCCAAGGCGGCTGCGGCCGGCGGCTTTTTCGGCATCGCGCAGCGCCTTCACGCCGGCGGTAAAGTCGGCATGCGGAAACGCAATCGGCATCCATCCGTCGCAATATTCGGCGATTCGCTCAAAGGATCGTTTGGACTGGGAGCCGAGCAGGATCGGCGGACCGCCGGGTTGGATCGGTTTCGGAAACGACCAGATCGGGTCGAAGTTGACGAATTCTCCGTGAAACTCGGCGACTTCTTTGGTCCAGATTTCTCGTATCGCGAGGATCTTTTCGCGCACGATTTTCCAGCGCTTCTTGAAAATCGCACCGTGGTTCTCCATCTCCTCGACGTTCCATCCAGCGCCGATTCCAAGCTCAACCCGTCCGCCTGAGATCATATCGAGAGACGCGACTTCCTTGGCCAGCACGATCGGATCGCGCTCGATCACGAGGCATACTCCGGTGCCAAGGCGGAGTGTTTTCGTGACCGAGGCGGCCGCGCCGAGAGCGACGAACGGATCGTGCGTATGCCAATATTCTTTAGGTAGATCGGTGCCGCCTGGGAACGGGGTTTTGCGCGAGGCGGGAATATGAGTGTGCTCGGGGAACCAGAGCGACTCGAAGCCGCGCGCCTCAGCGGCGAGCGCGAGTTCGACCGGCTGAATGGCGTAATCGGTCGGGAACATCGAGACACCAAACTTCACCATCGCGCATTCTCCTCAAAGGTCGTAACCCAGCTAGTTAATATCACAGACCGTCGGATGGGCCCGCGTCAAGCTCCGGTACAGTTAATTTTTGGTCCAGCGAAACCCTCGATTACGCTGGTTTGCGCCTTCTGGTTCGATCCGGTGGCGTGCGCTAGTCTTCGTACCTGAACGGTGAAAAGCGTCCGACGCGTGCGTCATGAGATAGATGAGGAGAAGCCATGAAGGTAGTCGTCGATTTGAAGCTGTGCGAAGGAAATCAGCGCTGCATGGAAGCCGCGCCGGAGGTTTTTGACGTTCGCGAAGACGACAAGGCGCACCTGCTCATGGAGAGGCCGCCCGAATCGTTGCGCGAGAAAGTCAAGCTGGCGATGCGGATGTGCCCGCGGCAGGCGATCACGCTCGAGGACTGAGAGCGACGCGGAATTTAGCAGTTCATGGCAACTCGGCCGAGGCAAGAATAATCGATGGAACAGCGACAAATCACGCTTGAAAATCTGAACATCATCGGCCCGGACTACTACGCGAAGAACGGCTATCCGCATGCCGAATGGACCTATCTGCGCGCGCACGATCCGGTGCATTGGACCGAGTTTCCCAACACCGATCCGTTCTGGGCGATCACCAAGCACGCCGATATCGTTCAGATCGCGAAGCAGCCCAAACTGTTCTCGATCGTCAAGCGCTTGCTGGTGTTTGTGCCCGATCAGCCGTCAGAGCCGGACCCGGTGCCGCCGTTCCGTCATCTGCTCAACATGGATCCACCCGAACACGGCGAATACCGCTCGATCGTGAGTCGGCGCTTCACGCCGCGCGCGGTGCGCGAGCTCGAGCCCGAGATTGATCGAATCGCGCGCGAGGTTCTGGACGGTGTGACCGGGAAAACGCAGTGCGACTTCGTGACCGACGTGTCCTCGCGCGTTCCGCTCGCAGTGATTGCTGAGCTGCTCGGCGTGCCGCGCAAGGATTGGGACCAGCTCTTCCGCTGGACCAATGAAACGATCGGCGGGGCTGATCCGGAATTTCAGGATGGCACCAGCCAGGACGAGACGTTCGAGCGCGCGCGGCTGGGCCTGTTTCAGTATTTCACCGATCTGGTCAACGAAAAAACCAAACGCCCGGCCAACGACATCACCAGTATCGTCGCGGCCGCGAGCGTCAACGGCACGCCGATGCCGCAATTCGAGATGCTGTCGTACTTCCTGCTGCTGGTGGTGGCGGGCAACGAGACGACGCGAAACGCAACGACGGGAGGCCTGCTCGCGCTGATCGAGAATCGCGAACAATGGGACAGGCTCAAGAAGAATCCGGCGCTAATCAAGCCCGCGGTTGAAGAGATCGTGCGATGGACCACGCCGGTGATTCAATTTGCGCGGACAGCCACCGAAGACACAGAGATTCGCGGGCGCAAAATCAAGGCGGGCGAATCGGTATGCCTGTTCTATCCCTCGGCAAATCGCGATGAAGAAGTATTCGACAACCCATGCAAGTTCGATATTGGCCGCGACCCGAATCCGCATATCGCGTTCGGAATCGGTGAGCATTTTTGCCTTGGAGCAAACCTGGCGCGGCTCGAACTCGAAGTTATCTTCCGTCAATTGGTAGAGCGGATGGAATACGCCGAGCTGGCTGGACCGGTCGAGCGGCTACGCTCGAGCTTCGTCGGCGGAATCAAGCACATGCCAATCAAGATGAAGCTGAACCCCGCGCGACAGTAAGTAAGAATGCGAAACCACCGGCCACGCGGATTTCTACAGTTTGGGAGCGATGGTGCCGAAGCGCCACCGAGAGAAGCTTTCTTGTCCGATCATCCTTGAAATCTCTGGTCGCTCTTCTGTCTGAGCCAGGGGAATTGGGGTGATGCCTCGCCAGTTCGAGATGTAGCACGTTTCGATTAGTGCCATTGTGCGGATCGCGTCTTCAACACCTGAATTCAGCGTGGAACGCTCTGATTCTCATATTGATCGCGCGAGAGATCAGGACGCCTGCCTCCGAGTGCACGGCACGGTTGGAGAGGATGCGTATCGATCCGGACTACTCGGGTGCCCACTTAATCCTCAAGACGGGCGACCGTGATACCGGGTACGGGATTACGGTCACGATAAACGATAAGGAGACGAAACGAGGCCTCCTTTGCTGCCTGGTCCGACCGAACGAAGCGACCGCGGTGATGCTGCTCGCCGCGAAAACGGGTGTGACGGCGTGCAACCGACGCCTGACGGATTGAGCTATGCGAATGCTTCGAGCACGTTTCGTTGTTTGACAGTATTTGTGTGAACGCGAGCCCCGAGCGCCGTATGACCGATCTCGCCGAAAATCTGGCGGAGGATTTCTTTACTCCGGTCGATATTCGCTGAGGGCGCTGCATGGTCCCGACCGCGGCACGATTCAGTATTGAGACGTATCAGCATCCGCTCGGCGTCGTCGGATTTCCGCGCGGTGCGAATTAGAATCGGTTCGGGATTGCACAAGCGTTATGAGAGAGATAAGTAATACAGCACGCGGCCTGACAATCGAATAAGCCGTACTGATAGAAGCAGGAGAAAGGCAGGAGCCCTGATAATGGCAGCGTCGAGCGTGGTGAGCGAGCCGGTTGTGAAAGCTGGCGAAGCGGCTGGCAGTGCCGCAGCGTTTGGAACGAACCGGTTGCTATTGCTGTGGAGCACGGTTATCGGCAAGAAGATCGTGATGGCGGTCACGGGCGTGATCATGGTCGCGTTCGTGATTGCGCATATGCTGGGGAACCTGAAGATTTTCGCCGGCCCAAAGGAAATCAATACGTATTCCCGGTTTTTGCGCGAAGTTGGCATGCCTGAGCTTGGCTATGGAGACGCGCTTTGGATCGTCCGCCTCGTGCTCATTACCGCCGTGACGCTTCATATCATCGCCGCAGTCACCCTAACCCGCGTGAGCTGGCAGGCGCGCCCGATCGGTTACCGGGAACGCAAGGATCTCGAGACATCGTTTGCCGCGCGATGGATGCGCTGGGGCGGCGTGATCCTCGCGGTATTCATTGTATTCCACATCCTGCACTTCACGCTGGGCATGGTCGGGTTTCAGCCGGGGCAATTTCGGGAGCTGCACGTTTACTCGAACGTAGTCGCGGGGTTTTCGGTGTGGCCGGTTTCGGCCTTCTATATCCTCGCGATGCTCGCGCTGTTTTCGCATCTCGACCACGGCATCTGGAGCATGCTGCAGACGCTTGGATGGAGTACCGCGCGCAACCAAGCAACCCTGAGGCTCGCGTCACGGCTGATCGCAGGGGTGGTGTTCGCGGGATTCGTGTCGGTGCCGGTCGCGGTTTTAGCGGGTTGGATTCAGTAAGGATACGATGAAGATGCTTGATGCAAGAATTCCGTCCGGTCCGATCGAGCAGGCTTGGGACAAGTGCAAGTTCGAGATGAAGCTGGTCAACCCGGCCAACCGACGCAAATACACCGTCATCGTGGTTGGTTCCGGACTGGCTGGTGCGGCCGCAGCCGCTTCGCTCGGGCAGCAGGGGTACAGGGTCGAGTGTTTTTCATTTCACGACACCCCCCGCCGTGCGCACTCGATCGCGGCGCAAGGCGGAATCAACGCTGCGAAGAACTACCGCAATGACGGCGACAGCGTCATGCGACTGTTCTACGACACGGTCAAGGGCGGAGACTTCCGCTCTCGCGAGGCCAATGTTTACCGGCTTGCGCAACTGAGCGTGAACATTATCGACCAGTGCGTCGCGCAGGGCGTGCCATTCGCGCGCGAGTATGGAGGTCTGCTGGACACGCGCTCGTTTGGCGGAGTTCAAGTTTCGCGAACTTTCTATGCGCGCGGGCAGACCGGACAGCAGTTGCTGCTCGGAGCTTATCAGGCGCTCGAAGAACAGATTTCCGCAGGCACGGTACGGATGCATCCGCGCAGCGAGATGCTCGACCTGGTTCTGGTCGACGGAAAGGCGCGCGGCATCGTCACGCGCAATCTGGTCACCGGTGCAATCGACTGCCATGCGGGCGATGTGGTCGTGCTCGCCACTGGCGGATACTCCAACGTGTTCTATCTGTCGACCAACGCGAAGGCGTCGAACTGCACGGCGATCTGGCGGGCGCATCGGCGTGGCGCGCTGTTCGCAAACCCGTGCTTCACGCAAATCCATCCGACCTGCATTCCTTTGACCAGCGAACATCAGTCCAAGCTCACGCTGATGTCGGAATCGCTGCGCAACGACGGCAGGGTATGGGTTCCCAAGCAGAAGGGAGACAAGCGACAACCCAACGATATCCCCGAACAGGAGCGCGACTACTATCTTGAGCGCCGCTATCCAAGCTTCGGCAACCTGGTGCCGCGCGACGTCGCGTCGCGCAACGCCAAGGAAGTTTGCGACGAGGGCCGCGGCGTCGGACCCTCGGGCCAAGGTGTATATCTCGACTTCCGCGACGCGATTCAGCGGCTGGGCATCGATCAAGTGCGCGAAAAGTACGGTAACCTGTTCGACATGTACGAGGAGATCACCGGCGAAAATGCTTACCGCGTTCCGATGCGCATCTATCCGGCGCTGCACTACACGATGGGTGGGCTGTGGGTGGATTACCGCCTGATGTCAACCATCGAGGGATTGTTTGTGGGCGGCGAGGCGAACTTCTCTGACCACGGTGCCAATCGTCTCGGCGCCAGCGCCCTTATGCAGGGGCTCGCCGACGGTTACTTCGTGTTACCGTACACAGTGCCCGACTATTTAGCCTCCAGCACCCCCTCCAAGCTGGATACGTCGCACCCCGCATTCAAGCAGGCGCGCGAGGAAATTGCCGGTCGAATCACCAATCTGCTCACGATCAACGGCAAGCGCAGCGCTGCGTCATTTCATCGCCAACTCGGCAGATTGCTGTGGGATAACTGCGGAATGGCGCGTTCGGAGGCAAGCCTTAATCATGCGCTGGAAGAGGTTCGCAAGCTGCGCTGGGAGTTCTGGCAAGACCTTCGTGTGGTAGGCACCGGCGAAGAGCTGAACCAATCTTTGGAAGTGGCGGGACGGGTCGCGGATTTCTTCGAGTTGGCAGAACTTATCTGTATCGACGCGCTCGGCAGGACCGAATCCTGTGGCTGCCACTTCCGGATCGAGAGCCAAACGCCAGACGGCGAGGCAAAGCGCGACGATGAGCATTTCTCTTACTGCGCGGCGTGGGAGTGGGCCGGCGACGGACAGCCGCCCATCCTGCACAAGGAACCGCTTGCCTTCGAACACGTTCACCTCACTCAACGGAGCTACAAGTAGCGCGACGGAGTTACGATGGATATCAAGCTCAAAATCTGGCGCCAGAGCAACACCGCCTCCCCCGGCCAGTTTAAGGATTATCAGGTCACAGGTATTACGCCGGACATGTCGTTTCTCGAGATGCTCGACGTGCTCAATGAGGACTTGACAGCGCGTGGGGAGGCGCCGGTGGCTTTCGAGCATGACTGCCGCGAGGGAATTTGCGGTTCGTGCGGATTCCTGGTCAACGGTCTGGCGCATGGTGGACGGCATGGCACGACGGTGTGCCAGCTTTCGATGCGATTTTTCAAAGATGGAGATTCGCTCGCGCTGGAACCGTGGCGCGCGAAAGCTTTTCCCGTGCTGCGCGATCTTATCGTCGATCGTTCGGCGTTCGATCGCATCATCCAGGCCGGCGGCTTTATCAGCGCCAATACTGGCAGCGCACCCGAAGCAAACTCGATCCTAGTGCCCAAAGCGTCGGCTGAAACCGCATTCGATGCGGCCGCCTGCATCGGCTGTGGCGCGTGCGTGGCCGCGTGTCCCAACGCGTCCGCGATGCTGTTCACGGCGGCAAAGCTCACGCATCTCAATTCGCTACCGCAGGGCCAGCCGCAGCGCGATCAGCGGACGCTGAACATGGTGGCGGCGATGTCGCGCGAGTTGTTCGGAAGCTGCACCAATCACGGCGAATGCGAAGCGGTCTGTCCCAAACAGATTCCGATCGAATTCATCGGCAATATGAACCGCGATCTGGTGCGTGCAACCTTTCGCCGGCGCCGTGAGGCGATAGTAGTCGCAGGAACTCAGCGCGCATAGAAGTTCGCGACGTGGAGGCACCGCCTATCGGCGCTTGACATCGCGCGAATAGATTAGCGTCATTTCAGCCTACCATTCGCTCTAACATTAAGCCGCGGCGTCGCCCACTGACAATCGCCGCAGGACCAGTGGGCGACATACGCGGACGGTTGTCCTGGCTCAGTTCACCTCGGAATCGTCGCGGCGTAGCACGCGGTTCACGCGCGCCATCATCTCGCCTGAGATAAACGGCTTGGTGATGTAGTCGTCGGCGCCAAGGGCGAATCCCTTAATGATATCATCTTCATTGTTGCGGCCGGTCACGACGATCACAGGCAATTTGCTCGTGGCCGGATCATTGCGCAACGCGCTCAGCACACCGAACCCGTCCATCTCCGGTAGGCCGACATCTAGGAGAAGCAAGTCTGGCAGCGATTGCCGAGTGAGCTTCAGTGCGCTCTGACCGTCGCGAGCGAACTCGCAGGTGAAGCCGGCATGACGCAGCACGGTCGAGATCAGGATAGCGGCGGCTTGATCGTCGTCAGCAACCACTACGCGGCGGCTCGCTGTATGTTTTGCCGGGCGCACCAGGTCATATTCGGTGCCGGTATTGCGCAGGATTCTGAACGCGCGAACCAACAACTCCTCGGTTTCATACGGTCGGACCAGAAAGTCGTGGCGCATATCGGCGACCGCTAGCGCGTGCTCGCTCATCTGCCGGGCGGTTCCGATAAGCAGAGTCGGCTTGCGAATTCGAGCGATCGCTTCCTCGGGAGCCGAAATCAGATCGCTGGAGCATCCGGCGTCAATTATACACCCGTGGAACGGAGCGAACGGATTTAGGCCGCGGATCGTCGCACTTCCGGTCACCTGCTGTCCGAAAGCGCGAATTGACGCCAGCGCTGAAATGATTTCGCTTGCTTCGGCATCATCCAAGCCGATCAGTGCAAATCGGCTTCCACTGAGTACACCGGCCAGATTGTCATTCACGAGCGACCTGTTTGACGCACGACCAAATTGAGGTACGCGCGTCATTCAGTTGAGGAGCAACAAGGATGCCGCGCAAACATGGAGGGAATCAATGCGATACTTGTCCGCCCGTAGACATGCGATGAGCTAATTAGGCCACAATGACAAAACGCGGAGGGTTTTTGATCGACGCCATAATATTGGCGAAGTGCGCCAATGACGCGTTGCGCGATTAAAACGCTTGGTATTCGCTTCGTCGGTGTTTCAAAAAGGAACTCGGGCGCTGCCGACTCCGGTAATCTTCCGGGCACGGACTGTGCTCATACTCTCTGTGTGATGGAAATGAATGATGATGGACTCGATCACGGGATAATTGCCGATCTCACGGAAATCTGCCAGCACAACGGCGATGACGTAATCAGCGTTTTGTTGGACATGTACTTCAGCGAAATGCCGAACCGGCTGCGAGCGATATGTGAATCAGCTCGCGAGTCAAATTTTTCCGAGCTGACCCGCGCGGCGCATCGGTTGAAAGGATCCTCGGCATCGCTGGGCGCTCGCCGAATGGCTGAAATTTGTGGCGAGCTGGAGATGTTCGCCAAGCGCTCGCAGACGTCCAATCCGCCAACCAACTTGCTTGCCGCACTCGAGGCCGAAGCGCGTCGGCTGCGTGAGGTTTTGCCGGCTGCGCTGGGGCGCGCCGAAGGATCCTGAGCGCTGCGAGGGTTCCAGGATTACCGAATTTTTGAACTCGCCGCGCTCCGCAGCATGGCAAAATCGTAGGCGAGCAAGTCGCCGATCCGCCCGATCGTGATATCCGCGGGAGGATATTTAGCGACTTCTGCCGCATCTGCCGCGTAGTGCCCCTGGCGGGGGAAGACGGTAGTCACGCGCGCGCCCCATGCGTTCTTGACTGTCGTCAGGATGCGCACTTTGTCATCGACGATTACGTAGTGCTCCGCTGGAAAACGCGCCGCCACGTCATCAAGTTCCTGCTCCTTGTGAATGTAGATGAGCACCTCGCCCGAGACCGCTCCATAAAGCCCCGAGCGTTCGACCTTGTGCGGCTGAAAGACGACGTCGCCGTCGGACAGGATAACCGTGCGGCCGAATTTCGCGAGGTGCTCGATTACGTCTAGCGAGTTTGGAAAGAGCCGGTTGGCGAATGGATAATCAAGCAGGTACATCGACGCCGCGAGAATCCGGAAGTCGCGCGGATAATTGATCCGGTAGCGCTGGAGAGCGCCCAGATAGTCCGCATAGCCAAGCTCCTTGCGCAGTTCTTCAAAGTATCCCCAATAGCGTTTCTGCTGATCGGTGCCGACGTCGTTTTCCAAATGGCGCATGAGGTCAACGATTACCCGGTCGTTATCTAAAAGCGTGTTATCAACGTCGAGCAGAAACACCACTTGCTCTGAACTCACGTCAAATCCCTCCTTGGCGAGGATTGCGATCGCACACGTTCGCGCGATCGAGATTAGCCGAATGCGTGCGAGGAACGAAAACCTGCGCGTCAAGTTTGGAAAATTAGCAACGTACGCGGCGACGAAAAATCCCGCAACGTGCGCGGATGCCCAAATAACACGTGTGAACTCCATTCGCTGCGCCGCGCGCTTCTAACCACCGGGGAGCGTTTGTCGCGCAGCCGTCCCGCGCATACGTTTGCTACATGGCGGTGAACCATCGGCCTAGCGGTCACGTCGACGCGCGGGTGAATTATCTCGAAGATCGCAGCGAGAGGCCGGTTACGTACATTTCCTCTCCTGCGCCGGTAGTTCCCTCGCGCACCGGCTCGTACGCCAAATTACCGGTTGAGGTCCATAACGTGCGTCCGATAGCCGGCTGGCTTTCGCTCGATCGCCAGGGGTTTGGATTAGTCCGCCAGAATTCGGCGGCTGGCGATTTCTATTCCGATCGCGAGAGCGCGAAGTCTACTTTTCCGAAGTCGAGTGGTTGGTCCGCAACGCAACCGGGGCGGCGCGGGTGCTCGTCTTTGACTACAACTTGCGATGCCGTCCGCGATCGAAGGTGGGCGAAAAGGGAATCCGGGAACCGGTAAATGTCGCTTACCACGACTACACGGTGAATTCCGAACCGCAGCGGGTGCGCGATCTCCTGCCATCCAAGGCGGAAGCGTCACTTGAAAATCGCTTTACGGTGATCAATGTATGGCGCCCGATTCGCGGTCCGGTCGAGGTGAATCCGTTTGCCGCTTGTGACGCGCACATTATCGAAGAGAACGATTGGGTACTCAACGACCTGATCTATCGCGACCGCAGGGGCGAGGATTATTCCATCGTCTACAATCGAGGGTATCGATGGCTCTACTTCCTTCGGATGATAGCCCAAGAGGTCATGCTGTTGAAGCGCTACGATTCCAGGCGCGATGCAGCTGCTTTCACCGCGCATACTGCATTTGACGATCCGAGCAGTCCGCCCGGCGCGGCGTCACGCGAGAGTATCGAGGTGCGGACCTTTGCCTTTTTCACCTCGCCCGCCAGAACCTCTGCCTTCCAGCTGCTAGATTGATGGAACGCCCTGCTTGGTTGTGTGCGAGCTTGGAACCGCGCCGCATTTGGATTGGTCGTCCACCACCGTGAATTATTCGGCAACCGTGTAGAAATTACTCGCCTTGATTCGGGGAATACGCCCAAATTTGAACGGTTTTTTGATGGTATCAAGTTTGCCCTCTATCGATAAATCCGCTTTGCCCTAACCGGAGTACACGAGCATGAAGGCAGCACTTAATCCCATCGATGAATCACCGAACGCATTTTCGGGGGCTTCGATTCTGCCGGAGCAATACCTGAGCCAACGGCGCGATCATCGGTATGACGGTGAGCACAACCTGCTCTTCGCAATCCTCGAAGACGCCATACGTTGCTACCTCGACCACTCGAACTATCGCACACCGATCCAACGGGTTCAGTATGTCGAGGCCCACGACTGGCTCTTTTCGGTTAAGGATCGCGGCCCGTTCAGTTTCGTAAGCGTATGCGAAAATCTCGAGATCGATCCGGAATCCCTGCGGGCCGGGCTCAAGCGCAAGCATGCGCGTATCCGTGCCGCCGCTATCGCGCGGAAGTCGGCTCGATCCGGCACGATATCGGTTATGCGCGGCGAGGTGGCGGCGCGAGCGTGAGGCGGAGTGGATGGAGCGCGCCGCGGGAAAAAGGCTAAGGCAGGCTCTCAAGCTGGCTGCCCGCGGCGCGCGTGGTGCTGATTAGCTGTATTTCCGCGGCATCCACCACGGGAAATAGGCGGGCATATCTTTCGAGACCTTGTCGGGGAATTTGGCTGGACGCTTCTCGAGGAATGATTTCACTCCTTCGCGAACGTCGGCCGATGAGCCGCGCACGAAGATTCCTTTGCTATCGACCTTGTGCGCCTCGATGGGATGGTCCGCGCCGAGCATCTTCCACATCATCTGACGAATCAGCGCGACAGACACCTGTGAGGTATTCTCGGCGATTTCACGGGCCAGCGAGCGCGCGGCAGGGAGTAAATCCTCGGGCTTGTAGAGCTTGCTGACAAGGCGGCCTTCTCGCGCCTCTTGGGCGGAAAACACGCGGCCTGAAAAGGCCCATTCCAGGGCCTGCGAAATCCCGACGACTCGCGGCAGGAACCAGCTCGAACAGGCCTCGGGCACGATACCGCGTCGCGAAAAAACGAACCCAAAGCGTGCATTGTCGGACGCAATCCGCACGTCCATCGCAAGCTGCATGGTCACGCCAACGCCAACCGCAGGGCCATTGACAGCCGCGATCACGGGTTTCAGGCATTCAAAAATCCGCAGCGTCAGCCGCCCTCCGCCGTCGCGCGTAACTTCGCTGCTCCAATCAATTGAGCCGTCGGCGCGAATCGCGCTCTTGCGCTCCGGACGGTCCTCGCGCGAGGGCGCAAAGGTGTCTGCTCCAGCGGAAAGGTCTGCGCCCGCGCAAAACGCGCGGCCCGCGCCAGTCACGATAATCGCGCGAATCTCGTCGTCCTTGTCGGCGCGATCGAACGCGTCGATCATCTCGGTCATCATCACGCCCGTGAAGGCGTTGAGCTTCTCGGGGCGATTTAGGGTGATCGTCAGGATGTTGTCCTTGACGTCGTACAGAATCTGTTTGTAAGCCACTGATGGTTCTCCCTGCTTAATGCCGAACGGGTGATCAGGACTGCGCGCGCACTTCGCGCTCGATCCGGTCCGCATACTTTTTGATCGCGGCCTCGCGTAGCGCGGGAATATGCTGGCTCGGGAACAGTCCGGTTGTCGCTTTGTAGTCGCGCAGCACCTGGCGGGCTAAGGTGATCTTGTGAACTTCCGTTGGTCCGTCCGCCAGCCCCATGTGAAAGCTCTGAATGACCTGTTCGACGAACGGCATTTCGCCGGTCGCGCCGAGCGAGCCGTGCAGATGCAGCGCGCGTGCGGCGACGTCGTGGAAAACCTTGGGCATGAGCGCCTTAACAGCGGCGATATCCTTGCGGACCTTAAGGTAGTCTTTGTAGCGATCGATCTTCCACGCGGTTCGCAACACCAGCAGGCGGAACTGCTCGATCTCCATCCACGAGTCGGCAATTTTCTCCTGCACCATCTGCTTGTCGGCTAGTCTCGAGCCCTGCGTGGTACGCGAAAGCACGCGCTCGCACATCATGTCGAAAGCCTTGCGCACCTGGCCGATTGTCCGCATCGCGTGATGGATCCTGCCCCCGCCAAGACGGGTCTGTGCGACCACGAAGGCGCCGCCCCGAGGCCCGAGCATATGATCCTTCGGCACAGTCACGTCTTCGTAGCGGATATAGGCGTGGCTGCCTTCGGCCTCGTGCGTGCCAACGCCCATGTTGCGCAGGATCGTCACGCCCGGAGTCTCCTTAGGCACGATGAACATCGACATCCGGTTGTATTCCTTGGCGTCCGGATCGGTCACCGCCATTACGATTAAGAACGAGGCCAGATGCGCGTTGGACGAAAACCACTTCTCGCCATTGATCACCCAATTGTCGCCGCGTAGTTCCGCTTTGGTCGTGAAGACTTTGGGATCGGCGCCACCCTGCGGCTCGGTCATCGAGAAGGCTGAGACGATTTCGTTATCGAGCAGCGGCTGCAGAAAGCGCTTCTTCTGTTCGGGGGTGCCGTAATGAGCGAGGATTTCGGCGTTGCCCGAGTCTGGCGCTTGGCATCCGAACACGATTGGCGCGAACCGCGAGCGTCCAAGAATCTCGTTCATCAGGCCGAGTTTGACCTGTCCGTAACCGGGTCCACCAAGGTCGGGTCCAAGATGGCAAGCCCAGAGCTTTCGCTTGCGGACCTCTGCCTGGAGCGGACGTACGAGAGCGTTGCGCTTGGGATCGCGCACGTCGTATGGATGGCCGAGAACGTAGTCGAGCGGTTCGACTTCCTCGCGCACGAATTGATCGATCCAGTCGAGTTCCTTCTGGAACTCGGGTTCAGTTTCAAAATCCCAGCTCACGACAACTCCTCCTTCGGCGGTTCGGGGCGGGGCGACGCTCAGGAGCGAGGTCCGGCCTTGCTTCTACTCAAGTACAGCGATTCGAGGGAGCTGGTGACGTTGGTGCCGTAACCCAGCATCTCGCGCATAAGTGGGCTCATCCGTTCCAGCTTCTCCGGCGTCATGGTTGCATACCAGTTCCATTGCGGGCGCAGGAACGGACGGACGTAATAGGCAAACAATCCGACTCGCGTTCTATCGGCGGTTCGATTCGGACCCGTGTGATGCCATACGCGCGCGTCCATTACGAACACACTGCCGGCCGGGCACTCGATCGGCACCGTGGCTTCATGCTCGAGAGATGGAGTCGGGCCATGATCTTTGCGATGCGACTGCGGAACGAATCTGGTCGCTCCGTTATCTTCGGTGAACTCGTCGAGCGCCCATGCGACATTGACCGCCATCGGATAAGGCGGCCACGGTGCCGGCAAGTAGCCCTGGTCGGCGTGCATTATCATCGCGCCAGAACCGGGCGCAGTAATATTTGCGCTGAAGTTCGACAGCAAGAAGGGCTCTCCGATCAAATGCCGCACGATCGCAATCGCAAGCGGATGCTCGGCAAGGTCGGCGAACAAGGGGTCCTTTCCGATCAGATCGAAAACGCGCAGATTGCGCGTGTCGGGGTCGAACGGAAAGCCGCGCAGTGGTACGCCGTGCAGTTCGTCGCGAGCGATTCCGTCGCGAAGTGCGATTCGCACGCGCTCGATTCCACACTCATCGAGGACTCCCTCGATGATGCATAATCCGTCACGCTCGAGCATCGCCTTGGCTTCATCCAAGGTATGTGCGCGGGAGAGAGGGGACATGGTGCGCAACTCCTTTGCTATCCCATTTGCTGTCACTCGTTTGATTTCGCGCTGGACTCATTTTCCGTTCGCCCTGCCTGGCAGGGGAGAAATTGCGGACAGAACCGACGGCGCGTCGGAATTTGCTTCCGATTTTTTCGCCATACCCATCGCCTCGAGAATCTCGGGGCGGATGTTTTCCGCGCCCTTTTCAGCGATATGCTGCGCGATTCGGGAGCCAACTGCGGCCATCGCGGCGCCGATAAAACTCTCGCGATTGGTACGCGCCCATCCGAGCGACACTTCGCGGTTGAGATTGAGATCCTGGAACTTCGGCATCACGTAGCGCGCGATCAATTCGTATGAACGTTTGGTCGCCTCCCAACTCGCCCAGTTGTGCGCGAGCTGCAGAAAGCATCCGAAGCCGCCCGATTGCTTCTGGAGCCGCTCGATCTGCGCAATACAATCGTCGGGCGTGCCAACGACCGCAAGCCCCGACGCGATAAGCGCATCGACAGGGTCCGAACCATCGTCTGGCGCCACCGGCAGTGCGGCGACCTCGCGGAAATAGAAAAGCCATTTTTCAAGACCGAAGCGCACGTTAGCCCGTGCCTGCTCGCGCGTCTCGGCGACGTGGACGGGTCCAACCAGCCGCCATCGACCACGATCCATGACGGTGCCGTTGTCACGCGCGATTTCTTCGGCAATCGCCCAGTTCGAGGAAAGCGCGTTAAAGCCTCCGGCCGTAGTTGCGCCGAGCGAAAGCAATCCGACGCCGTGCTTGCCGGCGGCGCGCGAGCCGGTTGGTGAAACCTGGCTCGCGACGGCGATCTCGACCGACGGCCGCGAGTATGGCGTCATCTGTAGACGCGCGTCCTTGAGCGTGAACCAATCGGTCTTGCGGGTAACCGTTTCACCATGGAGCAGAGGGACCAGAACCTCGAGCGCTTCATCCATCATGTCGCGCTGCTTTGCGACCTCGATTCCCATCATCGCGGCGTCCGACGGTAGCGCGCCCGGGCCGACTCCGAACATCACGCGGCCGCGGGTGATGTGATCAAGCTGATTGATACGGTCCGCGAGCATCAGCGGGTGATGATACGGGAGCGACGACACTCCGGTCCCGAGGCGGATGTGGCGGGTGCGTTCGGCGGCCGTCGCGATAAAAATCTCGGGGCTGGCAATAATCTCGTAGCCGGCCGAGTGGTGCTCGCCGATCCAGGCCTCGTCGTACGAGAGCTTGTCCATCCATTGTACCAGTTCGAGGTCGCGCTCGATCGCGAGCGTGGGGTTTTCAATGACGGGATGAAAGGGCGCGATAAACGCGCCGAAGCGAAGCTTGGTTGCAGTCATAAATTGTCCTCGACCTGTCTCCGGATGGAATATGCCCGTATCTAAAGAAGTGGCAGCCCGATTAAACGATCGTTTAGCCTAAGACGCAATGCTGCCCGAAGCGAGCGTTACGCGTCACGCGCTCGATGGTACTCGTGATGCGCCTGCTGCCTTGGGGAATTCCGCGCAGGTCGGGAAAAGTCTACCTCTGCTAATTCCTTATCATTTGGGGTCCGGTTGCGAATGGGACGCACCCGCTTCGTGTTCGAAGACGGCGGTGATGATGGCCTGCGCTTCCTTCTGAATCCTCCTCAGATGCTCGGGGCCTTCGAAGCTCTCAGCGTATATTTTGTACACCTCTTCGGTGCCGGAAGGCCGTGCGGCAAACCATCCACGTTCGGTTACCACTTTCAGCCCGCCAATTGCAACGCCGTTGCCGGGCGCGTTCGTCAGAATCGCGATGATCTTTTCTCCCGCAAGTTCAGACGCGTGGACCTGCGCGGGGGTAAGCTGCTTGAGGATCTCTTTTTGCGTAGACGACGCCGGCGCATCAATCCGCTCATAGACCGACGAGCCAAACTCGCGCGTGAGTGACTCGTAATGCGCACTCGGGTCGCGACCGGTCCGTGCGGTGATCTCCGCTGCCAGCAGGCCAAGGATGATTCCGTCCTTGTCGGTGGTCCAAACGGTGCCGTCAGTTCGCAGCATCGAGGCTCCCGCGCTCTCCTCGCCGCCGAAACCGAGCGAACGGTCAAGCAGTCCCGCAACGAACCACTTGAAGCCGACCGGAACTTCGAACAGCCGGCGTCCGATTCCTGCCGTCACCCTATCGATTATGGAGCTGCTAACTACCGTCTTGCCGACAGCGGCGGCGGCTGGCCACGCATCGCGATGCTTGAACAGATATGAGATCGCGACCGCGAGGTAGTGATTTGGATTCATCAATCCCGCCGAGGGAGTAACTATTCCATGTCGATCGTTATCGGTGTCGTTGGCGAACGCTACATCAAATCGATCCCTCATCGCCACTACTGGAGCCATCGCGTACGGCGACGAACAATCCATCCTGATCTTTCCGTCCCAATCGACGGCCATGAAGCGGAAAGTCGGATCGATCGCGTCGTTCACGACTGCTGCTGAGATTCCATAACGCTCGATTATCGGGCCCCAATATTGCACGCCGGCGCCGCCGAGCGGATCCACACCGATCCGCACACCTGCGGCTCGAATCGCCTCCATGTTCACCACGTTCCCAAGGTCGCCAACGTACGAACCGATATAGTCATGGCGATGGGTGGTCGAGGCGCGCATCGCGCGCTCGTACGGCACCCGCTCGATTGCACGCAGGCCGTCAGCCATGATTGAGTTGGCCGTTTGTTCGATCCAGATCGTTACGTCGGTGTTGGCAGGACCGCCGTCAGGGGGATTGTACTTGAAGCCGCCATCGGCGGGCGGGTTGTGCGACGGAGTAATCACGATTCCATCGGCGAGCCCGCTTGTCCGGCCGCGATTGTACGTCAGTATCGCATGCGAAATCACGGGTGTCGGCGTATAGCCGTGCGTGTTATCGGTCATCACCTCGACGCCATTGGCGGCGCATACCTCGAGCGCCGTTGCGAAGGCCGGTTCCGACAATGCGTGCGTATCCATACCGATGAACAGCGGACCGTCGATTCGCTGCTTCTTGCGGTACAGGCAAATCGCCTGCGTGATCGCGAGGATGTGTGCCTCGTTGAAGCTGCGTTCGAATGCACACCCGCGATGCCCCGAAGTTCCGAACGCGACGCGCTCGGCCGCTACTGAGACGTCGGGTTGCTCGGTGTAATATGCGGCGACAAGCCTCGCGACGTTTACCAGCATCGATGGCGGTGCTGGTTTCCCCGCAAGGTCGCTTATTCTCGTGGACATGCAATCACCTCGCATTCAATCAACTTCGATATTTACACCCGTAAGCATTCCCCGCGGTGCCGCCGACGTATGCTGTTTTAACTATGAGCCGAATCCGGTGTGTCGCGCTATTGGCGATCGCGTTCTGTGGGGAAACACAAAAAGAAGTCTACCACCTGAGGGCCGTGGATGGTCGCGGGATGGAAGCGGTTTTAGACGTCCCACCAACTGATTCCAGCCGATATCTATAGAACCTTGGCGATGTCCTCAAGTCTGTCGGATATGAAGTGGCGGCAATCCTCAAGCAGTGGCCTCTGCTGGTGGGCACGATGATCGAAGAATCGCCGTGAGATGCGGCGATGCTTTCGGGGGACGAGTCCGGGTTGGCGAAGCTGGAAGCCGAACGCACTATACTTTGCGGCGCGCGCCACGCGCATCTGGCCGAGGGGCTGTGCAGCGACGGCTTGACCACCACCGAGCGCGAGGAACTCAAGCGCTTGCGATGCGAGAACCGGGTGCTGCGCGAAGAGCGCGAGATATTATCAAAAGCCGCGGCCTGGTTCGCTCAGGAGACCGGCGCGACGCCGTCGCGGCGTTCGCATTCGTGGCAGCCAACCAGGCCATGCATCGGATTGCGAGAATGTGCCGCGTGCTGGGCGTCTCCCCCGGCGGCTATTAGGCGCGGCTTAAGCGCCCGCCTTCGGCGCGCGCTCGCGTGGACGCCGAGTTGAGCGCCGCGATCGCCGAGATCCATCGCCGCTCGCGCCAGACCTACGGCGCGCCACGCATCCACGCGGAGCTCAAGGAGCAGGGCGTCAGGGTGGGATGCAAGCGGGTGGCCCGCCTGATGCGCGCGCATTCCCTTCGCGGCGTGAGCCGGCGCAACTGGATAACCACTACGGTGCGCGATCGCGACGCCCGCCCCGCGCCGGATTTGGTCGAGCGCAACTTTACCGCCGCGGCGCCCAATCGCATGTGGGTGGCGGATATTACCTACATTCCAACCTGGACAGGCTTTCTCTATCTGGCGGTGGTGTTCGACGCGTTCAGCCGCCGGATCGTGGGCTGGGCGATGGAGACCCATCTGCGCACGGAGCTGGTGCTCAAAGCGCTCGACATGGCGCTCGGGCGCCGGCTCCCGGCCGGCGTGATCCATCATTCCGACCAGGGCAGCCAATACACCTCGTTCGCCTTCGGCAAACGCTGCGAGGAGGCCGGGGTGCAGCCTTCGATGGGAACCGTGGGCGACTGCTTCGACAACGCCATGTGCGAGAGCTTCTTCGCCACCCTGGAATGCGAGTTGCTCAACCGCCGCCATTTCAAGACCCAGGTCGAGGCGCGCATCGCGGTTTTCGATTTCATCGAGGGACGGTACAACCCCCACCGCCGCCATTCCGCCCTCGATTATCGGTCGCCAATCAATTACGAGAGGAGTCATTCAGCACAAGCTGATTACCGCGGCCCAACACCGTCTACCGAAACGGGTGAGGTCCAACCGCCGCTGTCTTTTCTACAGCATGGTCCATTGAAAAACGACCTTTTCAGCATTCTGCTAGGAGTCTCGGGTGGAGGTTCTGCGTGCTTTCTCTACCCGGCCATTTTTACAGATATAAAGCCTCTGGAACCGTGCTGGGAACGTCTATGAAATCGAGGAAATCCCTGCGCTCAACTCCGCAGTGGATCACCTGCCAGAAATTCAGGACGATTCCAGAATCTGCCTCCTTTGGAATCATACCGCGGCTTGAGTGTCGCCTTCGGCCCCGCCGTCAGCGTGGCAAGAACGGGATCCTCCGGTGGCACGTCTGATGCGTCTACTCAGCGAGAATTCATCAGTTGAGGATGTCGCTAAAGCTTCGTATTTTCCTGACCTCGGCCATTTCGGATGCTGCGCGCTTCAGAGGAGATACCATGCTTATACGCCGCTGGATGACCAAAAACCCGACCGTTATCGAATCAACCAAAACGCTGGGTGAAGCCAAGCGAATGATGGACCGGGGGAAGTTTCGCCGATTGCCGGTCATGGAAAAGGGGGTGCTGGTCGGAATAATTACCGAACGCGATCTTCGTCAGCAGGCGGGTCACCTCGACC
Source organism: Deltaproteobacteria bacterium (assembly GCA_021799555.1). Lineage (GTDB taxonomy): Bacteria > Desulfobacterota > Binatia > Binatales > Binataceae > JBARDN01. Next base: position 25,403 of record JAJZAG010000011.1, read on the forward strand.
ATACTCGCGTCGATGCCGTAATGGCGAAGCCTGTTATCACGGTGACTCCGGATATGCTCCTCGATCGTGCTGCGCATCTGATGGTCAAACACAAGGTCGGCGGTTTTCCGGTAATCGAAGACAATAAAGTCGTCGGAATGATTACTGCAATCGACCTGCTGCGGGCCTTCGCGGAAGTTCTTGGCGCAGTCGAAGAG
>JAJZAG010000233.1 GCA_021799555.1 Deltaproteobacteria bacterium
GGCGCTCACGCGCCGAGCGGCCTCAAGAGTCTGCTCGATATGCATCCGTAGCGCGAACGCCGCGGCGCCGAGTCAGTTGCGCAGCTTGCCAAGGACGCGGTCCACAAAGCTGGACGGGTGCGGCTTATTTGCCGATACACGCGAGGCGGGGAGCGGACGGCCCTCTCGCAATGCATCGAAGCTCTCTTCAACTTCGCCGTCGAGAGGGAAGCGCCCAGCGTCCGCTTTCGAGAAGATCAGGCGTCCGTCAACCAGAACATCGAACTGCCCTGTTTTGCCGGGCTTGATCTCCGCAACTTCGCCGAAGCGATCTTTCAGTGACGCGGCCAGACTGGCCGCACGCGGTTTATAGCCTCAGGCCGAGCAATAGAGAATTTGGGTGGCCATGATCCCGAGCCTAAGCTTGTCCATCCCTTGATTCAACGCGCTCTGCCGCGCCTATTTGCCGTTTGGCAGATCGACGAAGACTGCCGCGGCGACGACCGATGACCACAAACCATCGCGGTCGCCGATCGCGGATTGGGTCACATTGCGCGTGGTCACGATTTTATCGGAGACGCGCCAGACATCCTTGCGCTCGTCGTAGCTCGCGTTGGGATCGAAATCGACGCCGAGAATCGTCGCGAGCATCTGCGCGGCAAGGTCTTCGGCATAGTCACCCGCTTTCTGATCGGTCTCGCCGAAGCTGTGATGCTCGGAAAGATAGCCGTACTGATCCGGATTGGCCGGAATTGCAACACCAACCGAGGCTGCAATCAGACGATGCGGTTCGTTGGTCGCGTTTTCGCTCATCACCGCGAACACGATTTGGCCCGGGCTTAAATATTTGAGACCTTCCTGCTGGCTGATCAACTTGCAGCGCGGCGGAAAGATCGATTTAACTCGGACGAGGTTGTACTCGGCGATGCCGGCGGAGCGCAGGGACATCTCGAACGCCGTGAGCTTCTCGCGATGCTTACCGACGCCCTTGGTCATAAACACGCCTTTTGGAAGCGGTCCCATCGATTTTGTTTCTCCACAAGACCGCGGTATCGCCGCGGCGTACTGGTTCAATAACCCTATGCGGCGCGCGCCGGCATCACAGGATGACGCGCCGCGGAATCAGGAACTCTAGAAAAATTGGAATCCTTTTATACAATCGCGCCGCGGCGCGCTACCTCAGAGCGTGTTCACCGGCTGATATTCCCCGAACACGCGCCGCATCGCGTCGGAAATCTCGCCCAACGTGCACCACGACCGCACCGCATCGACGATTGGCGGCATCAGATTTGCCCCGTCGCGTGCGGCGTTCTCGACAGCGGCAATCGCGGCGGCCGCCTTCGCGGAGTCGCGCTCGGCGCGGACGCGGGCAAGGTTGCGCTTTTGCTTGTCTTCGAGCTCGGGATTGACCTTCAAAATATCCTTGGGAAGTTCGCCGCCGCCGGTGAACTGATTGACACCTACGATTATACGCTCTTTAGTTTCGATCTCGCGCTGATATAGATAGGCCGCATTTTGAATTTCGCGCTGCTGGTAGCCACGCTCGATCGCGGCAACCGCGCCGCCAAGGTCGTCGATCTTCGATAGGTACTCGAACGCGCGCGCCTCCAGCTCCGCGGTCAGTTTCTCGACATAGTACGAGCCCCCGAGCGGATCGATCGTATCTGCCACGTCGGATTCGTACGCGATCAGCTGCTGCGTGCGCAGCGCGAGCAGCACCGACGATTCGGTCGGCAGCGCCAGCGCCTCATCCTTCGAGTTGGTATGCAGCGATTGTGCTCCTCCGAGCACGGCTGCGAGAGCCTGGAGCGTGACGCGCACAACATTATTGTCCACCTGCTGTGCGGTGAGGGTCGAGCCCGCGGTCTGCGCGTGAAACCGCATCATCATCGATCGCTCGTCATCCGCGCCGAAGCGCTCCTTCATGATCTTCGCCCACATCCGGCGCGCGGCCCGATATTTGGCAATCTCTTCGAAAAAATTATTGTGGACGTTGAAGAAGAACGACAACCGGCTCGCGAAGCTGTCCACCGCAAGACCCGCCTTAACCGCCGCATCGACGTATGCGATCGCGTCCGCGAGCGTGAATGCCAGCTCCTGCGCCGCGGTCGAGCCGGCCTCGCGGATATGGTAGCCCGAGATCGAAATCGTGTTCCAGTTGGGAACTTCGCGCGACGCGAAGCTGAAAATATCGGTAATGATCCGCATCGATCCGCGCGGCGGATAGATGTAAGTCCCGCGCGCGATATATTCCTTGAGCAGGTCGTTCTGGATCGTTCCATTGACCTTGTCCCATCCGACTTTGCGCCGTTCGGCGACGACAAGGTAAAGCGCGAGCAGAATCGCCGCCGTCGCGTTGATCGTCATGGAGGTCGAAATCTTGTCGAGCGGAAGCTCGTCGAGCAGCATCTCCATGTCGGCCAGCGAGCAGATTGAAACTCCGACCCGTCCGACTTCGCCCGCGGCCAGCGGATGGTCCGAGTCGCGCCCCATCTGCGTCGGCAAATCGAAAGCGACCGAAAGGCCCGTTTGTCCCTGCTCGAACAGATAGCGGTAGCGCTTATTGGATTCCTCGGCGGTGCCGAAACCGGCGTATTGGCGCATCGTCCACAGCCGTCCGCGGTACATCGTGGGCTGCACGCCGCGCGTGAACGGATACTCGCCGGGGAAACCAAGGTCGGTGACATATTCGAAGCCGTCGAGATCGGTTGGGTCGTATTGCCGCTTGATCTCGATTCCCGAGGTCGTCGCGAATTTCTTCTTGCGCTCGGCCCCGCGCTTGAGCGCGGGCGCAAGCTTGCGCTGTTCCCAATTGCGGCGGGCGTCTTCGAGATTGATGCGTTCGTCTTGCGCCATCGTTGATATCCCGGGCTACTCGATCACCACGAGCAGCTCGCCCTTTTCCACGGTCTGGCCGGCCACGACTTTGATTTCGGCCACCTTTCCCGCCTTCGGACTCTTGAGCTCATTTTCCATCTTCATCGCTTCGACGGTCACAACTCCCTGGTCCGCCCTGACTTCATCTCCCACCGCGACCAGCACCGCGACAACGCGCCCAGGCATCGCCGCCTTAATCTCGACCCTGCCGTGAACCTCGCGTTTGTGGGCGGATGTATGCGACCGTCGGCGCGCGGGGTCGATGATCGTCAGCCGAGTTGATCCGGTCCGCGACGCGACGATGGTCGTGTCGCCGTCTCGCGCAACATCAAGATCGAATGAACGGCCGTTGATGATTATCGAGAATGACGCCGCACCCACCTTGCGCAGGTCGGCGTCGAAGCGATGATCGCCAAATTTAATCGCGAAGGTATCGGCCGAGATCTCCTCGAGATCGATCTCATGTTCCGCGTCATCCAGGGTAGCGACGTAGCGCATCTGCGTTCTATCTCCGAAGCGAATCAAAGCGCGCAAGGCTGCGCCACGCCGACGCCTGGCGCTGCGTAACCGGCGCCGACGGCGCAACGGCGCCGTTACTCGCGCCGCGATGTGCCGCGATGGCGGCCAGGAACATAGCCGCGGTCCGCGCATGGTCCTCGTTGGACTCACGGATACCGGGGCGGTACTCCTGCGCGATAAAGTTGGTGTCGAAGTCACCGGCGATGAAACGCGGATGCGTCATGATCCAGCGGTGAAATGACAGGTTGGTCGTAAGCTCGCCCGAGATGGTGAATTCGCTGAGCGCCCGGCGCATTCGATCGATCGCTTCGGCGCGATTTGCGCCGTGAGCCGCCAGCTTCGAGATCATCGGATCGTAAAACATCGGCACTTCCGCACCCGCATAGATGCCCGCGTCATTGCGAATTCCCGGACCCTCGGGAAACTTGAGCGTCTGAATCCTGCCCGGCGCCGGGACAAATCCCGCCTCCGGATCTTCGGCATAGATGCGGCACTCGATCGCCCACCCGCGCTGCGCGATGTCGCTTTGTTTGAACGGCAGCGGTTTGCCTGCGGCGACCTCGATTTGCGTGCGCACCAGATCAATTCCTGTGACGAGCTCGGTGACCGGATGCTCGACCTGAATGCGCGTGTTCATTTCAAGAAAGTAGAAATTCCGGTCGGCATCGGCCAGAAACTCGATCGTCCCGGCGCTGTAATAGCCCACCGCCTTCGCAGCCTGCACCGCGACGGCTCCCATCTTCTGCCGCATCTCCGGCGTCACGAATGGCGACGGCGATTCCTCGACGACCTTCTGATGACGGCGCTGAATCGAACACTCACGCTCGAAGACGTGGACCGTGTTACCGTCCTTATCCGCCATCACTTGCACTTCGATGTGGCGCGGCTTGCGCACGAATTTCTCGACGTAAAAGCGTCCGTCACCAAACGATGACTTGGCCTCGCTCGATACCGTCCGGACGATCGACGCCAGATCCTTGTCGCTTTCAACCAGGCGCAAGCCCTTGCCGCCGCCGCCGGCCGCGGCCTTGATCATGATTGGGAATCCAATCTTAGCCGCGATCTCGCGCACCTGCTGTTCCGTTTCGAGCGTTCCCGGCGATCCCGGCACGACGGGCACGCCGGCCGCCGCCATCAGCTTGCGCGCCTCGACCTTGTCGCCCATCCGTTCGATCGCTTCCGGCGGAGGGCCGATCCAGACCAAGCCTGCTTTCGCGACCGCGCGCGCGAAGCCGGCGTTCTCGGAAAAGAAGCCGTAGCCCGGATGCACCGCGTCGGCGCCGGTGTTTCTGGCCGCTTCGAGAATCCGATCGATTTTCAGATAGCTTTCCGCCGCTGGCGGAGGACCTACCGGCGCCGCGTAGTCAGCCTCGCGGACATGCAGTGCGCCGCGATCGGCGTCGGAATAGACCGCGACCGACTCGAGACCCAATTCGCGGCAGGCGCGGATGACCCGCACTGCAATTTCGCCGCGATTCGCAATCAAGACCCGTTTGAACATCAGTCTTCCAGCAATCCCGGCCTGTGAAGAACGGGCCGGTTAATTTTCAAGTTGTTTATACTCAATTGAGCGCGGGCGGGCGAACCGCCGAAAGACGCGCCGCCAAGGCATTCTCACAGCGGAATATTGCCATGCTTGCGCGGCGGATTCTTGTCGCGTTTGTTCTCGAGCGCGCGCAGCGCCGTTATCACCCGCGGACGCGTGTCGCGTGGCATCAACACCTCATCGACGTACCCAAGCTCGGCCGCCTTGAACGGATTTGCGAACCGCGCGCGATAGTCTTCGGCCAGGCGCGCTCGTTCCGACACCGGATCCTTCGCGTTTGCCAGCTCATTTCTAAAGATGATGTTGATCGCCTGCTCGGGGCCCATCACTGCGATCTCGGCGGTCGGATAAGCAAAATTGAAATCGCCGCGGATATGCTTCGACGACATCACGTCATACGCGCCGCCGTAAGCCTTGCGCGTGATCACTGTGACTTTTGGCACGGTAGCCTCGCAGAAAGCATAGAGCAGCTTGGCGCCGTGCCGGATGATTCCGCTGAATTCCTGCGCGGTGCCGGGCAGGAACCCCGGCACGTCGACAAATGTCACCAGCGGAATATTGAACGCATCGCAAAAGCGGACAAAGCGCGCGGCTTTCACCGAAGCGTCGATATCAAGGCATCCGGCCAGGAACGCAGGCTGATTGGCGACCACGCCCACGGAATATCCGCCCATCCGCGCGAATCCGACGAGCATGTTGTGCGCGTAATCTTTTTGAATTTCAAGGAAATGGCCGTCATCCACAACGCGCCGGATGATTTCGCCCATGTCGTACGATTTGTTGGGATTCTCCGGGACGATCGAATCAAGCGCCGGATCGGTCCGATTCGCATCGTCACTGGTCGGAACGAACGGCGGATCCTCGACATTGTTCGACGGCATATACGAGAGCAATTCGCGCAGCGCGAGCAGCGCGCCTTCGTCGTCGAGTGCCTCGAGGTGGCACACACCGGATTTCTGCGAATGTGTGTCCGCGCCCCCGAGCTCCTGCATCGTGACTTCCTCGTGCGTCGTCGCGCGGATCACGTCGGGTCCGGTGATGAACATGTACGAGGTATCGCGCACCATCACGATAAAATCCGTCATCGCGGGCGAGTACACCGCACCGCCGGCGCACGGTCCCATGATCGCCGAGAGCTGCGGCACCACGCCCGACGACATCACATTGCGCAGGAAGATATCCG
>JAJZAG010000234.1 GCA_021799555.1 Deltaproteobacteria bacterium
GCCGCATACCCGACCTCGAGCTCGCGGGCCCGGTCGAGCGGCTGCGCTCGAACTTCGTTGCCGGGATCAAACACATGCCGGTGCGCTTCACGCCCGGGCGCGCGGGTTCGGTCGCACACGCGGCCGTGTAAGCGGCGCGCCGCGCCGTCGCATATCATCGAGCATTCCGCGGACGGCTACGTGCCTTGAATCGGCGCAGCCCACGCGGAGAAGACGGTTTCGCTCAGGGCTTCGAGAGCTTGCAGGTGCTTGTCGGATTCCGCGAGCACGGCGCTTGGCGGAATATTGAATCGATCCAGTTCGCGCGCAAAGGAGTTTGTCATATTGGTGATGCTGGTGCGCGTTACTTCGAGATGGAACTGGAGCGCCCAGGTCTTATCGCCGTAGCGGAACGCCTGGCATGGGGTCCGCTGCGAGGAGGCAAGCGTCACAGCTCCGGCGGGTGCTTCGAAATAATCGCCGTGCCAATGAAACGGCGTGAAGATGTCAGTGACGCGTCCGAAGAGCCGATCGTCGCGGGCGGCAGCCGACAGTTTGACGGGATACCATCCGATTTCCTTCCCGGCCGGATTTCTATCGACCTTGGCGCCCAGCGCGGTTGCGATTATCTGCGCGCCAAGGCATACGCCCAACACTGGCCGCCCTTGCGCGATCGCCTCGCGAACCAGCCTGAACTCGTCCTTCAGGAACGGAAAGCGGTCCACCTGATACACCGCCATCGGACCGCCCATGATGATTAATCCTCCGGCGCCCTTCAAATCGCGCGGCACCGGGTGGCCGTCGTGGAGGCGTATATACTGCCATGCGAGCGCGGCGCCCTCGAGCGCGCGGGCGATCGTGCCGAGGTTTTCGGCATGATGATGCTGCAAGACTATGATTTTCGCCATCGAAAAATGTCCGCCCTAATCGTTATTGGGGGCTAAAACATCGCGCCCGCGCGCTTACGTCCGAGATGCTTGAACGCCCGATCGGTCGCGGCGCGGCCGCGGGGCGTGCGCATCAGAAATCCCTCCTGTAGCAAATACGGCTCGTACACTTCTTCGATCGTATCCGGCTCTTCGCCGATAGCAGCAGCCAGCGTTTCGACGCCCACTGGTCCGCCGCCGAATTTGTCGATGACGGTTTCAAGGATCGCGCGGTCCATCTTGTCGAACCCCGCCGCGTCAATGTCAAGCATCGCAAGCGCGCCGAGCGCAACCTCGCGGGTGACGAGGGCGGCCTCGTTGACCTGGGCGAAGTCGCGCACCCGGCGCAACAGGCGGTTCGCGATTCGCGGGGTTCCACGCGAGCGGGCGGCCATCTCGGCCGCGCCACCGGCGTCAATTGCGATCTTGAGCAGGCGCGCCGAGCGGGTAACGATCTCGGTCAGTTCGGCATGCTTGTAAAATTCGAGATGATAGTTCTGTCCGAAACGGTCGCGCAGCGGCGAGCTGAGTAATCCAGAGCGCGTGGTCGCGCCGACCAGCGTGAACGGATTGACGGCCAGCTTCATCGTGCGCGCGCCCATCCCCTCTCCCACCACGATATGGAATTCGTAATCCTCCATCGCGGAGTACAACCGCTCCTCGACCGGGCGCTGGAGGCGATGAATTTCGTCGATGAACAGAATATCGCCTTCTTCGAGATTATTGACGATCGCGGCGAGGTCGGCCGCGCGCTCAATCGCGGGGCCGGAGGTGACATGCACGCTGACGCCCATCTCACGCGCGATGATATGCGCAAGCGAAGTTTTTCCAAGCCCCGGCGGTCCGGCGAACAGCACATGATCAAGCGTTTCGCCGCGCTGACGCGCCGCCTTGATCGACATCCCGAGCACGTTCTTTAGCTGTTCTTGGCCGACAAACTCAACGAGCGAATGCGGCCGCAGCGACAAATCCAGCCGATGATCATCCTGAAGTTCGGCGGGCGAAGCGATACGCTCCTCACTGCCGGTGTCGGTATCGGAGCGATGCTTACTTTTCGCCATATATCGTCCCGAGCGACTTGCGCAGCATCAGTTGAAGATCGCCGGCGGCGGCGGGATCGGCGGCAATTACCGCATCGATCGTGCGCCGCGCCTCGATCGGCTTGACGCCTAGATTTATCAGGGCGGAGACGGCTTCGTCGATCGGGGTCGCCAGCACGCCGGAGGGTTCGGCCGCGCGCGCCGCGCCCGGGCCGTTTTGCATTGCCGCGCCAACCAGCTTGAGATCGCCGATCTTGTCGCGTAGCTCGCGCACCACGCGTTCAGCGACTTTGGGACCGACGCCGGGCACGGCGTCGATTCCTTCGACGTCCTCGCGCGCGATCGCCGCCGCCAATTCCGCCGGGTCGAGCACGGACAGGATCGCAAGCGCGAGCTTGGGCCCGACGTGCTGCACGGACATCAACAAGTCAAACGCGCGCTTCTCGCGCATCTCGAAGAATCCGTACAAAACGTTCGCGTCCTCGCGCACGACCTGGCGAATCTCCAGTCTGACCGGATCGCCGTGGGCGGGCAGACGGTAGAAGGTGCTGAGCGGAATGAAGATCTCGTAGCCGATTCCCGCGGTCTCGATGATCACGCGATCCGCGGACCGCATCGTAAGGGTGCCTGCTATCGAGGCGATCATCGCTTGCGGGTCCTGCCCGCGTTCGAGACCAACGCGCTCGGCGGGCGTTCGACGGCGTCACTGATGCGGGGAGCCTTGGCGCGGCCAAGATGGCAGATTGCGAGCGCAAGGGCGTCGGATGCGTCATCGGCCAGCTCGAAATCCACCGGCAACCCGAGCGTGCGACGCACCATGAACTTGACCTGCGCCTTGTCTGCGTGACCGAAGGCTGCGACCGCGAGCTTGACCTCGTTGGGGGGATACTCGTAAAGCGGAAGTCCGCGTTCGGCCGCGGCAAGCATCGCCACCGCTCGCGCTTCTCCGATTCGGAATGCGCTCTGGATATTGCGAGCGACAAAATTGCGCTCGAGACTGACCGCCGCGGGTGCGAACTCGTCGATTCGTTCGCGCAGGCCGCGATGCACCGTGCGCAGACGTTCGGGCACCGGATCGCCGGGACGGGTCCGGATCGTTCCCGCCGCGATAAATTTAAACTTTCCGGGTGCGCCTTCGACGATCCCGAATCCAGTCACCGCGCTACCCGGGTCAACCCCGAGCACCCGCATCCTCATCCCCCAGGTACCGCGCGCGCGATTGGAAAAAATCACGCGGCGGAAATTTGTGCCAATTCCTCGTCGCTGATATCGAAATTCGCCGAGACACTCTGGACGTCGTCGTGATCTTCGAGCTCTTCGACCAGCTTTAATACCTGCTCGGCGTGATGCCCTGAAACCGCAACGACGTTCTCGGGTATCAAGGTAATCTCGCCGTTCGCAATCGGAACACGCGCCTTTTCGAGCGCCTCGCGAACGGCCGCGTACTTGTCGGGCGCGGTGAGCACCGAATACGATTCGGTGTCGCTCTGCACGTCGTCGGCGCCGGCGTCGAGGGCGAGTTCGAGGAGCTTGTCCTCGTCGATCGCACTCTTCTCAATCCCAATCATACCGCGCTTCTTGAACATCCAGCCTACGCAACCGGCTTCGCCAAGGTTTCCGCCGTGACGCGAAAAGATGAAGCGAAGTTCGGCGACCGTGCGATTGCGGTTATCGGTCAAGACCTCAACCATGATCGCGACGCCGCCCGGCCCATAGCCTTCGTAGACGACTTCCTCGATCTGCCCGCCGCCGATCTCGCCGGTACCCTTTTTTATCGCCCGCTCGATATTGTCGTTGGGCATCGACTGGCCCCTTGCGGTCAGGACCGCCGTGCGCAGCCGCGGGTTGGCGTTGATATCCCCGCCGCCGAGGCGGGCGGCGATGGTGATTTCTTTAATCAGCTTGGTGAAGACCTTGCCGCGCTTTGCGTCGCGGGCGGCCTTCTTATGTTTGATCGACGACCATTTGGAATGACCTGACATAGCACCATGCGGGGCGGCCTGGGAGATGGCGGCCCGAGCCCAAGTTATTATCACAGAGAATAGGCCGATGGGGAACCTTTGGAGGGGATACTACGGCGGAAATTGCGCCGGGAGCGATCTCGCGTGGAAAGTTGGACAGTCGCCCGCCTTGGTCTGCTATGATGCGCGGTCGGATAGGGAGAGATCCGGGGGCTATTGAGTTGCGCCAGAAGATTTTGCGGATGACGGGTAAATCAGTGCTGCCAGCGATAGCCGCGGCTATGGCCGTGTGCGTTTCCGGATGCTTTTATCCGCCGACGTTCCAGGCACCACCAGAAGCGAAGACCAGCGCGGTAGTTCCCCTCCCCTACGATCTCGCATGGACCGCGGTCCATCGGGTGATCCGCGCCAACGGGTACAATATCCAGGCGGAGGATCCCAATCACGGCATAATCGAGGTGCTGGGGCATCCGTTTTCGCTCCAAGACGCCGATTGCGGGATGCTCAAGAGTGTAGTCGGCAGCTACGCCGCCGTTCCGCAAAGCGACTCGACCAGCGTTTATAATTTTCACGTCCAACCGGTAACCAACGAAACCACGCGCGTCGCGATCGACGCGACGTTCGACTCGCCGCTCAACGTACCGCTGCATCCGACCCGCGACGAAAAATGCGTATCGCGAGGCGCTCAGGAATCGAGCCTGCTGCGGCAGATTCTCGCTGAGGCTCGCATCACGCGTCCGCCGACCTATCGTTCCGCAGGCAAATCGTCTGGATCTTCCGAACTGCCCGGAACTCCCGCGATGGGAAACCCGACCCTGCTCGGCCCCGAAATCCTCAAAAAGCCCGGAAGCTGACGTTGGACCTTCCGGCGGACGCAATACCCGGACACTTGACATTTGCGCGCAACGGCGGGAAACCGGGCGCAGTGGCGTCCGCGCGATAATTATCGCGCGCCCCGCCCAATGGAGGATCGCGATGAAGGGCAAGATCGCATACATACCGGCGGGTCATCAAATTGAGTTTCACGAATACGACGTTCCCGCACCGCCTGCGGGCGGACTCGTCGCGTCGGTGACGCAGACCAATGTCTGCGGCTCCGAAGTGCATATGTGGAAGGGAGAATTCGGACGGCGCGGGATCATGCCCGGCCACGAGATGAGTGGACGGATTCATGCGCTCGGCGCCGGGGTCTCGGCCGATTTCGCGGGAACGCCGGTGCGCGAGGGGGATAGGATTGCGCCCGTCTATTACACGGTGTGCAATCGATGCGTGAATTGCGTGGCGGGAAATCACGCCGCGTGTATCGCCAAGACGCTCGGCGCTCGGCATCCCGACGAGCCGCCGCATTTCACCGCGACCTTCGCGACGCATTACGTGATCAAGCCGGGACAAAATTTCTACAAGGTGCCGGACAACGTGCCCGACGCGGTCGCGTCGGCGGCGAATTGCGCGATGTCGCAAGTTTATTGGAGCCTCGATCGCGGACGGCTGGCTTACGGCGAAACGGTCGTTGTGCTCGGCGCGGGAGGACTTGGGCTACACGCGATGGCGATCGCCAAGGCGCGCGGCGCGCGCGTGATCGCTGTTGACAGCTTCGACCTGCGGCTTAAGCAGGCGCGACGCTTTGGCGCCGACGAAACCGTCGATATGCGCGAGTACCCCGACGCGGAATCGCGTGAAAAACGTGTCCGCGAGCTTTGCCACGGATGGCCGGACATGGTGCTCGAAGTCGCAGGCGTGCCGGACGCGTTCCTCGAGGCAATGCGGATGGTGCGGATCGGGGGGCGCGTGATCGAGGTCGGGAACATTTCGAACGCGTTGACGGTCACGATTCCGCCGTCGATGGTCACGTTCAAATCGCTCGAGGTGATTGGGGTGGCAACCTATCCGCCGCACTATTTGAAAAAGTCGCTCGATTTCCTCGCTACCCATATCGACCGCTATCCGTACCGGGAACTTTGCGATGCGACGTTCCCGCTCGCGCGCGCGGCCGAGGCGCTCGACCGTAGCGAACGCCGGGAGATCACTCGCGCAGGATTGCTCCCACAAGAAGGCTAGTTTCGTGTTCCCGCGTCCGTGGCGGCCGCGCGTGAGAAATCCCGGACTTCTGACTGCGCGCGCTTGGGCGTGCATGGCGAAAGCAATTTGTGCGGAGCTTCCCTGGCGGGGTGGATCGCG
>JAJZAG010000235.1 GCA_021799555.1 Deltaproteobacteria bacterium
GCCATCTGGCCGCTGGAACGAGCGAACTTGCTCCGGGGACGAAGATCGAGATCATCCCGAGCCACGGTGACACGACGATCAATCTGCACAGCGAATATTACGTGGTACGCGGCGACGAGGTGGTTGCCGTTTGGCCGATCGAAGCCGCGCGGGCATTCAGGTAAGCTGATGACTGTGATGAAGGGCGCGATACGCAGGGCATTAGCCGCGGCATTGACGGCGACCGCGATTACGATGGCCTCCGCGGCGCCATGCGTTGCGGCGGAAATGAAGACGCTCGGGTGGCTGAGCATTCCGCCGGGGCATGCCGTCATGGCGATCTGTACCGATCCAACCGTCCAGAACGTGTTGAGCGGCGATCTTAATGCGAGTAAGCGCAGAGGCTCTCCGGTGCTGGTTACGGTTACGGTCACGACGCGCGTGCTATCGCCTGGGGTTTCGCTGCAGGAAGTATCGCCGGGCGATCCGTCGGTGGCGGGGATGCTGAAAGATTTGGGTGCCGAGGTGCCAGCGGTGGGCAATGCGGGCGATAGCTCTCCCGATTTGTACGCGCTCGAGGCGCGGCGGCAGGTTCTGACGCCTGACGATCCGGCGACGCAACAGTTTCGCAGCTACCAGGCGTTCAACCAGTCGATCAACGCCGGTCCGGAGACGTACAACAATCTTCCGGCAAACAAGATTTACGATACCGCGATTATCGCACGGGCGACGCTATCCGGTTCTCCGAACGAGTTACAGGTAGTTGCAGTGGCGCATCCTGGTGACGACGTTGAAACCGCGAAAAAGCTCGTCGCCGAAGCGATCGCGAACGCGATCCTGCATTAAGGGACCCGCAAGAACGATTTCCCACGAAACCTCCCTGCACGCGGCGTTTGGCTGCCGTTAATTGACGTAGTCTTCGGCCGCTGATGGTGCCGCAGCGGGGGAAGGAGCGGAGGCAGGCGAATCGGGCGCGATGACAGTTTTGAATGGGATCGGCGAAACCTGCGCCTGCGGAACCGGCGACGAATTGGAGCCTTGGGCGGACGGCGCGGGCGACGCCGCCGGCGAAGCGGGCGCGCGGCCGGTCAGGCTCTGAATTCCGCCGATCAGCGACTCGCGGCGCAAGTAAACGGCGAGCGCAAGCAGGGCGATCGCGATGACAAGCAGAGTGGTGGCGACGGAACGTCCGCGCGGCGGTTTTCGCTCGCGCGTGCTCGTAACCATCGAGATTGGCTCGGCGATTCGGGCGGAAGGATTATTTTCGGCGCGCTGCACTTCGCGTACAAAGCGCGAGGCGACCTCTTCCGGATCGAGACCCACGCAGATGGCGTAGCGGCGCAGAAAAGGCAGCAGATAAAGCTCGTCGGAGACGGTGGCGTAGTCGTCGGTCTCGATCGCGCGCACGTAATGCGCGGGAACCCGAGCTTCGGCGACGAGTTGATCGGGCGTCAGCCCGCGGCTCTTGCGCGCTTGGGCCAGTACCTGGCCAAGCGTCGCTTCAGGCGCGCCTGGCGGTGCGGCCTGCGCGGATGACTTCGAAGAGGGTTCGGTTTTCTCGTCAGCCACCGCTCACCTTCGTGTCCACCTGATCCGAATACCTCGGCATGATATTGCTGCGTTCCCGGCGCGGGTTAATCAGCAGAATCCAGCGCGCCCGCCTATGGAGCTACCTTGCCGGACTGGATTAGGCGCAAGTTCCGGCGCGCGGATTTCACGTAAGCAGGCTCCGGTTTGCCGGCATAGCCCGCGCCTGCACTGCCGTATTTGATCGCGTCCTGCCAGTTATGCTGCTGAAACGAGAGCATCCCCATGTAGTCATAGGCCATCGCATAGGTTGGATCATAATTGATCGCGCGCTGAAAATCCTCGCCGGCAGCGATCATTTGTCCGCCCTGAAATTCCTTGACGCCGCGCTGGGTGAAGATTTTCGCCGCCAGATGCATCAGCACGGGATTATCGGGATCGTGAGCGAGCGCGGCGGTGATATCGTTGGCGGCTTCATCATAATGGCCCTGCGCGAACGCTGATTGCGCCTGGTCCTGCGCCACTGGCGCGCACGAAGCCGCCATCGCGGCGAGCACGAATACAATCAGAGGGCTAAGCGGATTCTTCATGTTGCGGTTTGCGGTCTCTGGCACGGTGATTCTCCAGCCAAATAACTACAGAGCGGAGGCGGTGATTCCAAGTGGCTGGTCTGAATTATTGACAGCGCACGAGATCTCTTCGGCCGCCATTGGCGTGATGACGCCGAATCATTGGTCTAATCCGGGCGCGCGTTTGACGGCGACGTCACAGGTGGGGCGCAATCGGCGGGCAATCCTTCGCGGGGAGGGCCGTTGTACAGTGCCAGCTTTTTGCCCTCGCATGCGATCACGATCGGTTTCGGATCGGGCGGCAGCGTCTTCAGGATTGCCGGCATGTCCTTCTTGTCGGCGACCAGTACGAAGCATCGCGATGACCACAGTTGCGAGAATCGAGCGGCGCTTCCGATAAACGCGTCGCGTTCAAGGCCCGGATCGGCGAACTCGGCCAGCTCGCCCCAGTATTCGATGGGCCGCTCACGCGTTCCGGTATAGAACGGCAGCGCCTGAGTATAATGACGAAATGAGCCCAGCAGGCATCCAGGTGTCAGATAGGGCGTGATCGTACGCGCGAGTCCGCGGTAGCTTACCGTCGGCTCGGCCTCGCCGCGCGCATGCTCCGCGACACCCATGACCAGTATCATCGCCACGGCGACCGGAACGATCGCGAATTGGTCGCGCGTCTCCGAGCGCGCGAGCGCGTACGCGCCAGCCGCGCCGGCTGCAATGAGGGCGGCGATTATCATGCCGTCAAGGGCAAGCCCGTGCGGCAGGCGATGCGCGATTATCGCGAAGACGGCGCACGCCGCGGCGGCCGCGCCGAGATTGATCGCGAAGAAGTTGCGCATCGTGGTGCGCATCCATTGCACGCGCATCCGGTCGCGCGCGCTCACGGGTATGCGCGCAAGGCCGTAACCAGCGAGAATCGCGATTGGCGGCAGTGCGGGCAGAATATAGGAGCCAAGCTTCGAGCGCGGTATCGAAAAGAAGACAACAATTACGGCGAACCACGTCGCGAGCAGCTTTACCCAGGAAAACATCCATGGACGCTCGGCCTCCGGAAGCCGCAAAACTTCAATCCATCCGACCACGGCGAAGTAAAGCCACGGCCATGCGCCGCCGATCACGATCGGGATGAAAAACCACGGCCCCCATCCGTGCTCTTGCGATTGGGTGTAGCGCTCGAAATGTTCGTGAACGAAGAAAAACCTCAGGAAGCCGGGATTGCGATGCTCGGCAAGGGCGAACCAGGGACCAGCAATCGCCAGATAGACCGCAACGCACGAAAAAAACGGGATTCGCCAAAGCTCTCGCGCGCGGTGGTCGACGAGCATCCACACCAGTGCAATCGCGCCGCCCAGCACGAGCGCCACCGGTCCCTTGCAGAGCGTGCCGAGTGCGAGCATCGCGGACGCCAGCAGCATCCATCGGCGGCCGGTGCCGGCACCGAAAGTTTGCGCGCGCGACGCGGCGAAGAAGCATCCAATCGCGGCGGTCAGGAAAAACGACAGCGCCGGATCGAGCGTCGCGAAGCGCGCAAAGGCGAACACCAGCGGCGACAGCGCGATCGCCATCGCGCCGAGCAATCCGGCAGCAGCCCCGAACATCGCGTCGCCGATCGCACAGACAACGGCCACCTCGCCGGCGCTGAAAAGAGCGGCCGGCAGACGCACGGCGAATTCGGTCGGACCGAAAACGCGGATCGCGGCCGCCTCCATCCAGTACACCAGCGGCGGTTTTTCGAAGTAGCGGATGTAGTCATCACGCGGCGTAATCAGATCGCCGGAAATCGCCATCTCCCGCGCGATCTCGGCGTAGCGCCCTTCATCGGGCTCCCACAGCGCCGGGCGTCCGAGTCCGGGTAGATAGAGAATCGCGGCAAAAATCGCCGCGATCGAGATTCGAATCCATCGGGAGCGTGCCGCCATGACTCTTGCAGTCTTAAGGCGCGCGGCGGCTTCGTCAACGGTATCGCGCCGCGCCACTGTCAGAATGTATCTGCGAAGAGCGCTTGCGATGGTGTCTTTAACCACGCGTGTCTGTTTGTCAGAATAATCCGATGCCCGGGGACCATTTGCGCATCCTCGCTCATACTCGAACGCGGCAGGAAGAGACCTTCGGTTGAATTCTCCGGAAACACAAGCTCGCTTGAGTGGCGCGGCGACCCATATCGATTCTCAATCCGCGGCGTCGGCGCCGACGATGATCTCGGTCGTGGTGCCGGTGTTCAACGAATCGGCGAACCTGTCCGCGCTGTGGTCCCGGCTGCGCCCGGTTCTTGAGGGTCTCGGTCGTCCGTGGGAAGCGTTGTTTGTCGATGACGGATCGTCGGACGGATCGCTGGAGATGCTGCGCGCGATGGCCGCCGCGAACGACGGCCGGGTGCGGGTGGTCGAACTGGCGCGTAACTTCGGTCAGCACGCAGCAATCCTTGCGGGTTTCAGGCAGGTGCGGGGCGATGTGATCGTGACGCTGGACGCGGACCTGCAAAATCCGCCCGAGGAAATTCCGCGTCTCATCGCGGCGATCGACGCCGGCAATGACGTGGTCGGCGGATGGCGCGAAGAGCGGCAGGATGAAAGCTGGCGCAAGTACGCCTCGCGGATGCACAACAGGCTGACCTCGGTGATCGTCGGCGTGCCGATGCATGACTACGGATGCATGCTGCGCGCCTATCGGCGCCATATCGTCGATACGGTGGTCGATTGCGACGAAAAGGCGGCGTTCGTGCCGGCGCTGGCCAATTCGTTCGCCAAGCGGGTGACGGAAATCCGGGTCGCGCACGCCGAGCGCGCCGAAGGCAAGTCGAAATACAATCTGCTGCGCCTGGCGACGCTTAGCCTCAACCTGATTACTGGCTTCTCGCTGTTGCCGATCCAGGCGCTGAGCCTTGCGGGAATCGGAATCTTTATCCTCGATGCGATATTGGTAACGTTGCTGGTCCTTCATCGCCTGATCTTCGGGCCGCAGCAGGAAGGTGCACTGTGGCTTCTGTTCGCAGTGCTGTTTGTGTTCGTCGGGCTCGAGTTCCTAGCGTTCGGCTTGATCGGAGAATACGTCGGACGGATTTATATCGAGGTGCGCCGGCGCCCGACCTATCTCGTGCGCGGCGTATATGGCGGCGCCAAAACCGAGCGTGCCGCCAATGACGACGGCGGGTCGCAACGAAACTATCCGAACGACCCCGCGGGCAGGCAGTGAGCACGCCGGGCGGCCATCAAATCAAAGACGCGACCTGCGTCGTGTTCGCTTATCATGAGATGGGGAACGCGTGCCTTGCGGAGTTGATTGGAATGGAAGCGCCGATCGCGGCGCTATTGACGCATCGCGACGACCCGCGCGAACAAATCTGGTGGCGCTCGTGCGCTGAGTTGGCGAGCCGCCACGCTATCCCTGTGCATTATCCGGACCATCTCGATTCCGAATGGATCGCGAGGATCGCGGCGCTGCGGCCGGCGATTATTTACTCGTTTTCGTATCGGCACCTGATCGCCGAAAGCGTGCTCGCGCTTGCGCCGATGGGCGCGTACAACCTGCATCCGTCGCCGCTTCCGCGCTATCGGGGCCGTGCGCCCGTCAACTGGATGCTTGTCAACGGCGAACGCGAGGCGGGCGTGACGCTGCATCATATGGTCGCGCGAGCCGACGCGGGCGATATCGTTGCGCAGAAGACCTGCCCAATCGAGGACGCTGACACCGCGCTGAGCCTGTATCGCAAGCTGGTGCCGCTCGGCGCCGCGATCGTGCGCGAATATCATCCGCGGATCGTCGCGGGAACCGCGCCGCGCGTGGCGCAGGATTTAACGGCCGGAAGCTATTTTGGCAGGCGGCGGCCCGAGGATGGAAAGATCGACTGGCGATGGCCGGCGCGACGGATTTTCAATCTCGTCCGCGCCGTGACGCATCCTTATCCCGGCGCATTCTGCTACCTTGGCGATCGCAAGCTGTTCATCTGGCGCGCGCGTATCGCAAACGAAACGGGCTCGCGCGGCGCGCC
>JAJZAG010000236.1 GCA_021799555.1 Deltaproteobacteria bacterium
CCGCCGACCGTTAGTGTTGCGCACGCCCGGCTTGCCCGGCGCGGCGGCGCGTGATGCGATAGCGCTCGGATCATTATGGGCCTGTTCGACGAGACTCTGAGCGCGATCGCGCCGCTCGATCAGACCGCCGCGAGGGTAGCGGCAACACGGCTCGATCGGCTTACCAAACCTCCGGGCAGCCTTGGCTATCTGGAAGAGATGGTCGTCCGTTACGCAGCGATTCGAGGCGACGGCGACGCGTGCTTCGGCGGCGGAGCGCTTGCGGTGTTCGTTGCCGATCACGGGATTGCCGAAGAAGGCGTCAGCGCATTCCCGCAGGCGGTTACCTTGGAGATGCTGCGCAATATCGCCGCCGGGGGCGCCGCGATAAGCGTGCTCGCGCGGCGATTCGGCTACAGGCTGGCTGTCGTCGATGCGGGAGTGAAAATCGACACGAGCTCGTCGCCGTTCGCGGGCGTAACCTACCGCCGCATCGGTGCCGGAACCGCCAACTTCGCGCGGGAAGCTGCGATGTCGCGGGCGCAGGTGCGGCGCGCGCTCGAGACGGGAATCGAGACCGCGCGCGAATTCGGCGCCGCCGGCGCCACGCTGATCGGAATCGGCGAGATGGGGATTGCCAACAGCACTTCCGCGGCGGCAATCCTATGCGCCACCACCGGCCTCTCGCCCGCCGAGTTGGCGGGGCGCGGGACCGGCCTCGACGACGCCGGCGTGCGGCGCAAGGTCGCGATTCTTGAACGAGCGCTCGAACGCCATCGCGCGTCGCTCACCGATGCGGAATCGATTTTGTCCACCGTCGGCGGATTCGAAGTCGCCGCGATGGCGGGCGTGTGCCTCGCGGGCGCGGCCTTGCGTATCCCGGTCGTGGTCGACGGATTTATCGCGACCGCGGCCGCGGCGGCAGCCGAACGGCTCTTTCCTGGCCTGTTCGATTACCTGTTTTTCGCGCATCGTTCGGCCGAGGGTGGACACGCGCGCGCGCTCGAACGGATGGGCGTGCGGCCGATCCTCGACCTCGCGATGCGGCTGGGCGAAGGCACCGGCGCCGCACTCGCGATGAATCTGCTTGAGGCGGCGCTCGAAACCTACCGTTCGATGGCGACATTCGAGTCGGCCGGCGTGTCGGGCAAGGTGCGGTAGCTTAGATGGGCGCAGCGCCGGACACCGGTCCGCGCGACCGCGGCATCGTGGCTGAATTGCGCCTTGCGGCGAGCTTCCTGACCATCGTGCCGTTTGTCGCTAATCGACGGTTTGATGACGACTCAGTGGCGGGTTCGTTCGGATGGTTTCCATTGATCGGGTTTGCAATCGCGGTCGGGCTCTCGCTCGAAGATCTGGTTTTGGCGCGATTCTTCGAGCCGACGATCCGTTCGATCCTGATCATCCTGTCGCTAACGGTCGTCACTGGCGCGCTGCATCTCGACGCCTTAGCCGATACGGCTGACGCGCTGGGCGCGGGTCGCGACCGTGTGCGATCGCTCGAAATTCTGCGCGACAGCCGGGTCGGCGGATTCGGTGCGGCTGCGCTTTTCTTCGCCCTCGCGCTCAAGGTGGCCGCGCTGGCGACGCTTGCGGGGGCGCGGCGCTACAGCGCAATTTTTTCAGCCGTGGGACTTGCGCGATGGGCGATGGTCGCGATTGCCGCGCGGCTACCTTACTTGCGCACGGAAGGCGCCGGGAGCGCGATTCTCGGAGTCGCCTCAGCGCGGAGAAATTTAATGATCGCGAGCTTGACGGTCGTGGCCGCGATGCTTCCGCTCGCTTCGCGGACGGTGTTCTTCGCAATCCTGCTCGCAATCGTAATCGTGTTCGCGATGCGCGCGTTTTACCTGCGATGGCTCGGCGGAGTGACGGGCGATCTTATCGGCGCGTGCGGCGAAATTGTCGAGATTGCCGTACTGATCGCCTTCGCGCGGTGAGTCGGCGTTACTTGACGCGAACCGGATATCCCGCGACCATCAAGATCACTTCGGTCGCCGCGCGGGCGACCGCTTGATTGGTCCATCCGAGCAGATCCCGGAAGCGCCGCGCGACTGGATTTTCAGGCACAATTCCATCGCCTACCTCGTCGGTCACAACGATAGACGCAAACGGCGCCGCGGCGAGCGCCTCCGCAAGCGCGCCGGCCTCCGCTAAAAATGGCGCCGCGCTATTTTCAGGATACACACCCATCAGGTTCGACACCCACAGCGTCAGACAATCGACCACAACCAAATCGGCGCGGCGTTCAAGACCCTGAAGGACGCCTGCGAGACCGATCGGTTCCTCGATCGTGGTGAAATCAGATGCGCGATCGTGGCGATGGCGCGCGATTCGCTCGGCCATCTCGGCGTCGAGTGCTTGCGCAGTCGCGACAAAGAAGCGCCGCTGCTCACGCCACTCTTCCGCGCGTTCAAGCGCGTACGCGCTTTTTCCACTGCGCGCCCCGCCCGTTATCAGCAAAATCTGTCCCATTTTCTAATGCGGAAAGCGTACAACGGCTGAGTGCGCGTTGCGATTCCTCCACGCGACTACCGAGCGGTTGACTGCATACTCGTCGGCGCGTAAGTCTTTGCGCGCGCCCGGTGTTCGGGAAGCCGGTGAAATTCCGGCGCTGCCCCGCAACTGTGACGGGGGACGACGGCCCATCAATGCCACTGCCTAAAGGCGGGAAGGCGGGCCCGAGAACGAACCCCAAGCCAGGAGACCGGCCGGGCGAACTGATGTCTGCCTTCCGCGGGGAGGGCGGCGACGAGCCGGATTCGGCTCGAAGCCCGATCCTTCGCGCCAGGGATCGTGCTTTCTGATCCCGGCGCGCAGCTCCTTCGCGATTAGCGGCACGAACGCGGAGGAGTTCATGGCACGTTTCACCGGTCTCGTCTCGCTGACCATTTTGATTTTGCTAGCGGCCGCGCCTCGCGCATCGGCGGTGCCTTCCCCCTCGCCCGACTCGACGCCGTCGGCGCAGGCAGCCCCGTCTGCCGCGCCGCCAACATCCACAGCCGCGCCTGCCGCTTCGGCCTCGCCCGGCGAATACATGCTCCAGCCGATGGTCGTGACGGCGACCCGGATCAAGCAGCCGGTCGCCGAGATCGGTACCACCGTAAGCGTCGTCGATAGCGAGCAGATGCAATCGCAGAAGATCGAACGCGTCGGCACCGCGCTCGAGCAAGTACCGGGCGTCGAAGTGACCCAAGACGGCTCAGCGGGTTCGGAAACCGACGTTTCGATTCGCGGCGCAACTTCGGCGCAGACGCTGATCATGGTCGATGGCGTCGAAGTAAACACTGGCGCGACCGGCTCATTCGATATCTCCGACCTCACCACCGACAACCTCGACCAGATCGAGGTGCTGCGAGGCGCGGGCGGTGCGCTGTACGGCTCGCAGGCGATCGGCGGGGTTGTCAACCTGATCACGCCCGAAGGGGAAGGCGCACCGCACTTCACGATGCTATCTGAGGGGGGAAATCGGGCGACTGAGCGGCAGGTGATGACGTTTTCCGGCGCGGAGGACCAGCTCAGCTTTTCAGGGGCGATTTCGTATTTCTCGACCGATGGATTCCGCCCCGTCAACGATAGCTCGGACAATCTGGCGGGCAATGTCCGGCTCGATTATCACCTCAGCGACGACACTATCATCCGCGGCTTCGCGCGCTATTACCGCGCCAACGTCAGCTTGCCCAATTTTTCGGTGGCCAACGTGCCGCCGATCGCCGACAACCCAACCGCGCATCAGCGCAACGAATTCATGCTCTTCAACGGCCAGATCGAGCATCACTTCGGCGAGAATCTGGTGGCGACGGCAAGCGCCTTTTTCGTCCGCAACGACTTGCGCCTGAACGAGACGCCGTTCGCCGGCTATGCCGGCAGTGAGATAGATCGGATACCCGACGAGACTCGCGGCGGAGAACTCGACTCGGTGTACACCTGGGCCAAAGGTATTCGCACGCTGGCCGGCTTTGATTTCAGAGACCGCTGGATGCGGGATTACGGCGTCGCCGTGATTCCGCCGTTCGGCACCTTCAACACCCTGTTCCATGCGCGGCGACAGGAATATGCGGGCTACCTTGAACAAGAGGCGTCCCTGTTTGACGGCCATATGCTTGTCACGGGAGGGTTCCGCGTCGATGGCAACAGCCAGTTCGGCAAAGAGGTCAGCCCGTCGTGGTCGGTGGCGATCCCCGTCGAGAAAATCGCGACCACGTTTCGGGGCAGTTACAGCGAAGGCTTCCGCGCGCCCGCATTCGACGAACTCTACTTTCCCGGCTTCGGCAACCCCCACCTCAAACCCGAAATCTCGAGCGAATACGACGGCGGCTTCACCACGAAACTAGGCGAGCGAGCGTCGCTCACAACCACTTACTTCTCGCGCCGGGTACACGACTTGATCGTCGCCGTGCCTTGCAACTTCGGTCCTAAATGCCCTGACGGCGCCTTGGCCGGAAATGCCGGCCGTGTGGACGTGCAGGGCGTCGAAGTCGCGCCGAGCCTGATGCTAATGCCTGGGTTGTCCTTCAGTGGCAGCGTCACGGTGATCGACGAAACGCACGTCTCGGTCAGTCCCTCGGCGACGCCGACCCGCGTGCCCAAGCACGCGGCGCAAGCCCTCTTGCAATACATCGGCAACGATCTTTTCCGCGCCGACGATAATCTGACAACGAGCCTCGCCTTCACCTTCGTCGGCGACCGCGAGGACATTACGACCGTCGGCACTATCGCCAATCACGACGCTTATTATCGGTTTGATATGGTTGCATCCTACGCGCTCGGCGCGTCGTGGCGGTTCATCGACGACGAGGAATTCTTCACGCGGATCACTAATCTCTTCGACCGCCGCTACGAAGCGGCGTTCGGCTTTCCGTCGCCGCCGATCAATTTCGTTACCGGCCTCCAGGTGGACTTCTAATGAGCGAACGTGCCGCTCGTGCGCCGCAGTCTCAATCAGGACGGGCCAGTTCTGCGGCGAAGCATCGCTCGAAAATCAGGCGGATTCGTTCACGCCGCGGGCGCAGCGCCGCCATCATCCGCTCCGAGCCGTGCGGGCCCCGGTAGCCCATTCGGCGCGCCAGCGGCAACAGGGCGGCGGGATCGGTCGGGACGGCCCAGGCGGGCTGATCGCTCTCGATCCGGAGCCGGTTTTCGAGCCGGGTCAGGAACGCGAAGCCTTCGGTCAGATGCGCCGCGTCGGCTGGTGCTATAAATCCGGCGTCAGCCGCCGCGGCGATCAGCGCGCGGGTGCTTCTGGCGCGCAGCGCGGGAAGCGCCGCGCCGTGGCGCAGCGCCATCAGTTGCGCAACGAATTCGACATCGACGAGTCCGCCGCGCCCGTGCTTCAAATTGAGCCGCGCTTTGTTCTCGGCGCCGATCTCGTGCTCCATCCGCGAACGCATCGCGGCTATCTCCGCAACCTCCTTGCGATTGATCGCACGGCTGAAAACGAATTCCATCCGCGCGGCTTCGACCGCTTCGGCAAGACTGGCGGCGCCCGCCACCACCCGTCCGCGCACCAGCGCCTGCCGCTCCCATACCGCACTGCTCTGCCGATGGTAGTCGCGAAAGCCGGTGAGCGAAGTGACCAGCGGCCCCTGATTTCCCGAGGGCCGGAGGCGCAGGTCGAGCTTGTACGCGTAACCTTCCCGGGTGCGTGATTCCAGAGTCGCGATCAGTTTCTGCGCAATTCGCGACGCCGCCACCCGCCCGCCCTCCGCTTCGTCTCCATCGTCGTCGTACACGAAAATCAGGTCGAGATCGGAATTATAAGTCATCTCGCCGGCTCCGAGACGACCCATCGCCAGCGCCACCAACCTGAGTGCGGACGGAATCGGATAGCGCGCCGCGCAGTCGGCCTGCGCTATCTCGAGCGCGGCTCCAACCACCACCTCGGCAAGGTTTGACAGTTCGGTCTCGACCTCTTCGACTTCGAGATCGCCCGCCAGGTCGGCGATCGCGATGCGCAGGAACTCCTGATGCCGGAATGCGCGCAGCGCGTCGAGTCTGCCCTCAAAGTCCGTGTTCGCGCCGACTATTCCCGCCATTTCCGCGCGCAAGTCCC
>JAJZAG010000237.1 GCA_021799555.1 Deltaproteobacteria bacterium
CGGTGCGGGGAGGGTGGCGGCGATCCGCCGCCGGGAGGGGTCAGGATTAGGCATTTGCGCTGTTCTCAGAACCTCACCCGCGCGCTTCGCGCGCTGCCCTCTCCCTTTTGGAGAGGGCAATTTCGGGAGCATTCTGTCTGATACCCTCTCCAATAGGGGGAGGGTGGCGGCTACTTGCCGCCGGGAGGGGTCAGTCTTACTCACTTGCTAATCGCCTTGTACTAGTCTATACTTGGTTCGGGTCCGTTAACGGGTGCTATCAAATAGATAGCGCCGGCTGAGTTAGTCCGTCCGCGAGGGAGTATGGTGATGCGACGGAGGGAAAATGCGAAACGAACCCATGCTGGAAAGCCCGCCTGTACGGCCTCGGATGCGCGAATAGTCGTTGCAGAGGCTGGCGAAATCGCTCCGGAAACATCGTTACTGAGATATCCATTCGCGGTACCGAATCCACAACTACAAAGCCATCTAGCCGGCGGCGGCTACCGCGCCGTGGTCTCGCCACCATTGGATCGTGGCGGCGAGGCCGTCTTCGAGACGCCATCGCGGAGTCCATCCTACTGACTTGTGGAGGATACCGGTGTCGGCGATGACGGCGTCCGGGTCTTCCGGCGGAGCTTCGAGCGCGCCGAAGTCGATACGGTCGCGGGCGTCGAGGAGCGCGGCGAGCGTGCTGACGAGGAAGCGAATCGTGACGGGATCGCCCGAGGCGATGTTGACAATCCCGCGCACCGGACTTTCGAGAAGCGCGACGAAGGCGCCGGCGACATCCTCGACGTGCAGAAAATCCCGAATCTGGCGCCCGTGGGTGCATCGCGCCCGCTCCCCGCGCATCAGCGGTAGTATCACCGAGGGAACTAATCGCGACGGCGCTTCGTGGGGACCATACAGCCAGAAAATTCGCGCCCACGCGGTGCTGAGTCCCTCGGGCTGGCGTCCCGTCACGAGCTGGGCGAGGGCGAGCTTGCACTGCCCGTACACGGTGGCGGGGTCGCATCGCGTGAGCGTCTCGGAGCAATAGGGGAGGGTGAGATCGTACTCGAAGCAGGAGCCGGCGAAGACGGCGCGGATACCGCCGGCGCGCGTGAAGGCTTCGAGGAGAACGACACCGGCGTCGCGCCACAGGTAGTTGACCTCGGCGGACTGGTACTTGCCGGGCACGGCGTACCACGCGAGATGCATCAGATGCGTCGGCATCACGTCGGCGACGAGGCGCGCGACGGCGACGGAATCGAGCAGGTCGGCGCGATGCCGTCGCAGGCCGTGGATCGCGGGAAGGTCGTGATTGAGCGCGACGGCATGAACCTCGAAGCCGCGGGCGAGCAGAATCGGGAGAGTATGGCGTCCGATAAAACCGCTCGCGCCGGTGACCAGGATCCGCTTCATCCTACTGGCGCCACTCCTGAGTTTTCCACGGAGGTGTGATGCCCATCGAGAGCAGAACCAGCGTGCGCATCGAGGAAGCGGCGCCGTAGTTGACATGATCGACGTACTCAAAAGCGAGCCGCGCGCGTCCGTCGATCAGCGCGCCGTGGGACCATCGTTCGAGCTGCGGGATGCGGAGCGCGTTGAAGGCGATTCCGACACTGTGCTCTTTGGTGAGATTCGTGCCATAGACGCTTGCCGGATAAGGGGTGTTGCTGCCGTAACTGGGAGCGCGCTCGGTATAGAAAAGTTCGGAGGAGACTTTGGTCATCCCGGGCAGCCATCGTCCGACCTGGAGATCGACTTCGGTGGCGTTGGGACCCATCGCGTCGCCCATCAGCATCGCGTCATAGGTCCAGTAAAGGGGATCGCCGTGGATCGAGTAGTTCGGCTCGAGGATTGCGTATTCGAAGCGCAAGTCGGTCAGGCCGTCGAGGGTGAGCCGGGGAAGATAGAATCCGCCCTGGTACGAGACGGCGAGAAACGGCAGATAGCGTCCGACGCCGGGAATTTCATAGTTCAGATTATCTTCGCCCAGAATCTCCTGGTAGACCTGCAGATTTCTGAGATGCGGGAAATAGAATTTCAAATAAACACCGGCGCGCGAGTTAGTATTAGCTCCGATCGGACTGCCGGTCGCGAAGCCCGTCGCGCGGCCGAGAAAACCCGGTATGCTGTAGTTATCGTTGTGCGTGCCGCCGAACATGATCGTGTGAGTGAAGCCGATCTCAAAGTTGGGCGTGGGCTTGAAGGCCAGAATCTCGCCGTCGATCCACGGATGGGAGAAATAGCGGTCGCCTTCGAGCTGTCCGAAGAAGGCCTGAAAGCGGCACTGGCCCAGGTACTTGAAAATCCACGGCAGGATTATCGGATGGACGTTCTGAATGCGGCCCGCGGGAAACGGCGTCGCGTTGTCGCTCTGCGAAAGCGCGCCGAAATGGCCGGTTCCCCACCACATTTCTTCCTGCCCGGCGGAAATCGCGAAGTTGCCGAGATCGAGCACGCCCTCGGCATCGATTGCGTTGACGCGCGAGCCGCTGGTGGGCTCGCGGGTCATCGGGCCGGCAACGACCGCTTCGCCGTAAGCGGTGAAGAAGCTGCCGAAGCCGGCCCATCCGCTCGAGCGCAGAGCTTCGTTGCTTCCGGCCTCGGTGGGAACACCGTCGTTGTAAGGCAACAGGGGCGTTCCTTCCGAGGCGTGAAGTCCTCCGCGTCCGCCGGTATCCCACATCCGGCTTGCCCCGCGCGAGAAGACGTAGTCGGCTTCGGCGCGGGTTACTGGATGAATCGAAGCGGGACGATCGTCCACGGTGCCATGCCTGATCCATCCGATCTCTTCGGCGAGCTGGAGCTTGAGCGATGCGATCATTTGGATAGCGAGCGTGTCCGGAGCATTCGATTCGTGCAGATTGCGGCGTGCCTCGAGCGTTAGCCGGGCGGCCTCGATTCGGCTGATTGGTTTTATCTCGTCAATATAGTCGTCGAGGTATCCGAGCGCGTTGAGTGTATCGAGTTGTTCGTACATCGGACTATCGAGCGGAATGTAGACCACGTAACCGGATGCCATCGCGGGCGGTGCTACGCCAATAACGATCGCGAGCGTGAATGCGGCGGCGATTCGAAAAGCGCGTTGCGCGTCTGGTGTCGCGCCGGCGGCGATCACGGGGCCCCGCCACCTGGCACGTCGCGCGGTGCGATCGCGCGCGCGGCGCGAATTTCGCGCAGTCGTTCGAGCGCGAGTCCGTCGGGATCGGCGATGGCGCGGTGCCGCGCGCGCGATCGCACCGCGCGCGGCGCGGGAGCCGCGGTTTGGGGCGGCATCACTCCGACGAGATACAGCCAGAGCACGCGCCGGACGTAATCGCGAGTTTCCGCATACGGCGGCACGCCGTCGTAGCGCGCGACCGCGGCGGGTCCGGCGTTGTAAGCAGCGAGCAGCGCGGGCAGCGCGGCGGCGCCGCGATCGGTTGCGAGATTCATCCGCAGCCACGCGATAAATCGCGCGGCGCCCAAGGCGCTTTCGATAGGGTCATAAGGGTCGCTGACGCGAAAACGCCGCGCCGTCGCCGGCATCAACTGCATCAAGCCCTGCGCTCCCGCCGGCGAAAGCGCGTCGGCGCGACCTGCCGACTCGACCGCCGCGATTGCGGCGAGCAGATGCGGATCGATCGAGTACATTGCGCCAACCGCCGCAAACATCGCGTGTTCGTCGATCGGTCCTCGCGCCGCGGCATAGGCGAGCGCGCGCGGCGCGTCTGGCGCCAGGCTGGTTGCGATCGCGCTCGCGATCACGCCGCACCATAGAGTCATTGCGCGACGCTTCACAAACTGGCTCCGAGTATTCCAATCACGGCAAGCGACATCACGCTATTGGCGAGTACCTGCGTGATGTCGGTGGCGTATTGCAGGGGGCTGACGAAATTGAGATTTTCGGGGACATAGATCGTGTCACCGGGCTCGAGCTGCACGCCCATCAAGCCCCCCGACAGCGCCGGAAGAATCGGGAACAGAGCGAACTTGCCGGAGTGGCGCACGCTTTGATCGGTGACGACCTCGCCGTTGGCGCGGATGAGCAAGACGTGATCGTTGTCGGCGTATTCGGTCGGACCGCCGGCCTTCTGCAGGTATTCGCCGACGGTACGGTCGCGCTGCCAGACAATCGCGCTCGGGTTGAAGACCTGGCCGAGCACTGCGACGATAGCCGGTCGCTTTGGAATCGTGATCGAGTCGCCGTTTTCAAGGATCAGGTTGTCCTGACCGTCATGCAGTCCGAGCGGCGAGTTAAGGTGCAGCACGATACGTCCTACCGCCTGCAAGGCCTGATTATCCGCGAGCACGCGTTGTACGATATCGAGGGTTTGCGCGTTGGTATCGGCGGTTCCCGCCTTGCGCGGCATCAGAGAAATTCTCGCCGCTTCGGCTTGCAGGCGGCGGCGGCTTTCGTCGAGCCGCTCTTGCTCCTGCCGTTTGACCGACTGGCGGATAAATACGGTTGCCGGCAGGTACGCGTCGGAGCGCAGGCCACCGCACTCTTCGAGAAGAGTGTTGAACCTTTCACCCTCGAAGATCACGTACGGACCGGGGCGCATCGCCTCTCCGCTGATGAGCACCGTCCATGGCGTGTGCCAATTGGAGGCTTCCTGAACAACGATTCGATCGCCGCGCCTGAGTTTCAGATCGGCGCCGCCCAGGTTGTCGAGCACCTGGTTCAGATTGATATCCTGATATATGTACTTCGCGGCGCCATTGACTATTTCGGTGCGCACCAACTGGGCGCGATTCAGAAAAGCATTGTCATTCAGGCCGCCGGCTTCATAGATCAGATCGCTGACGCGCATGTCCTGGGTGAGCGGATAGGAGCCTGGCTTGCGAATCGCGCCGGCAACCGACACTTTCGGCAAATCACCGATATCTTTTTCGTTGTAGATAGTAAGTTCATCGCGGGCTTGCAGGGCAATATCGGCGGTTCCCGCAGCGGCACCCGACAGCGCGGCGCCGAGATCCACGGGGAGAAAACGAATTCTGCGGTCGGGACCTTCGGTTCGCTGGATCAGCGCGTAGTCAAAGAACGTATGGTCGGCGACTCGCTCGCCTTCCGCGACCAGGTCGGAGACGCGCATCCCTGGATGCCATTCGTACACGCCGGGGCGATGCACATTGCCCTTGAGCGTCACGATATTGTGCCGTTCGGGCAGCACGGTGAATACCTTGATCAAATCGCCGTCGAGCACTTGAAATCGCTCGCCACGTAGGCTGGTAAGAGCGATATCGAGCGCGATTCGACGCGTGTGATTCGAGACGCGCTCAACCTGCAGGCGCTGTGAATATCCGAAAGCACCCACACCTCCGGCCATCCGCAGCAAGGCGCGTAAATCTTCGTTTCCCTTGAGCTCGTAGATGGCGGGATCTTTGACGCTGCCGCTGATTCCAACCACCGCCCCGATTACGGGTACGAACAGGACATCGCCTTGCTCAAGGCGCACGTCGGATGAAGTGTCGCCGCGCAGGAGCATGTCGTATAGATCGATGACGCGGATTACCTGATTGCCGCGGCGCAACTCGATTCGCCTGAGGCTGCCGATCTTGCTGATCCCGCCGGCTGCGACGAGCGCGTTCGATACGTGCGACAGCGCGCTGACCGTGAACATCCCGGGCCGGTTGACTTTCCCGATCACGAACACGCCGATCGTTCGTATCGACCCCATCGTCACGTCCACATCGACGCCGGTAATCTGTTCGGCGCGGCTTTCGATTAACTTCTTGGCCTGCTCGAATGTCAGTCCGGCCACTTCCAGCGGGCCGATTTCCGGCACGAGGATTGCGCCATCGCGCTCGACGCTCACGTGCAGGGTCCGATTGACGCGTCCCCACATCAGGATATTGAGCCCGTCGCCAGGTCCGAGTATGTAATCGGGTCCGACCGGTACGTTGCCTACTGGAGCAAACGTGGATACCGGCGACGAAAACATGTTGTAGCCGAACTGACGGAGATTGGCGGGCGTCGGCTCAACAACCTGCTCGCTTGGAAGCGCCAACGTACGGAACGAGGCCTCGATTGACGACAGCGGGCCGCTTGCTCCCGCTGAAAAGACTTGTCCGGGT
>JAJZAG010000012.1 GCA_021799555.1 Deltaproteobacteria bacterium
CCGTGGGAATCGCCACGTACTCGCCGAGCATCGCGTAGCTGATCGCGGCCCAGACCACGAGGAAGACCACCAAAACGCCCAGGAGCCGCCAGAGTTTGGCGCGAAATGCGCGCGCCGCCGCGTTGAAGCGGTTCACCCGGTCCTTGAAGCGCTCCAGGCGCGCGAAGTCTGGTTGACTATCGCGCAATCCGGCTTGACTGCCGGTCAACGGCGCGCCGCATCGCCCGCAGAAACGCGCGTCCGGCAGGTGCGCCTTTGCGCCGCAAGATTCGCAGAACGGATACCTCATACGCTTGCCTCACTTGAGCGCGGCACCAATCAGCGCCAGAACGCCAAGCCCGACACACAACCACAACAGTTCCCCTGCCAACGTGTAGAACGCGGCGCGCGGTCCGCGCACGAATACCCGCATATGGCTCGGATGCAGGATGCTCGGCACCATCACCAATTCCGCGCCACAGCGCCGGCAGACCCGCCGGAAGCCCCATGCCATCGGATACCCGCATTCCGGGCAACTCATCGCCCGCCGGCTCATTACCACATGGTGATACTTAGCCGGCGCGGGACGCTGCCACTTGGGCAACTCTGATTGACTGCCGGTCAACGGCGCGCCGCATAGCCAGCAGAATTGGGCGCCGGACAGGTGCGCCGTCGCGCCGCAGCGCGGGCAGGTAGGGTTACTCACGCGAGCGCGTCCATCGCCCGCCGGAGCAGCGCCGCGAGCGCTTCGCCGGTTGGCGGATCGTCGATGAACTCGAACTCACAGAGCACCCAATCGCCATCGGCGTAGCTGAACGAGGAAAGCACCGGCGCCTCTTCGGCCTCATCGAGCACCCGGCAGATAAAGCGCGGCGCGCGTGTGTGGATTAGCCACTCGGGCGCGTCCTCTTCGCTGCCGGGCGCGGCCGTGCCGATTAGCCATTCGGGTATCGTCGCCATGCTGCGCCCCTCAGAACGGCACACCGGCCTTGGTCGCGACGATAAGCAAGCCGCTTTCGACCGCAGTCAGACGCTGCGCATGGGCATCGAGCTCCGCCGCGACCTTGACGAACATCCGCGCGCACGCCCGTGGCATCGCCGCCTCGCGGCGCGCGCGGCGCCGGCGCGTTTCACCCTTCACCCGGCGCGGCTTGCGCTTCACGAGCGCCCCCGCGCGCACAACCCCGGCCGCAACCTGCTCGCGAGCGGGCGCGGCGCCGGCGCGGCGGCCTTCGCGCGAAGCTCGGCCACCGCGTCGGCTAGCGCGTCGATCCGTTCCTCGATCCGCCCGATTTCTCCCATCGCGATCGCAAAGCGCTCGGTGCAGGTGTCGGCGATCGCGGCGTCCACGCGTCCGCCGCGCCGCTGTTCGACCCGCGCAATCCGTTCCAGTAGCGTCATGGTCCACCTCTCATCCGTCAGGGTAAGCGCGCGGCGCACATATGTCAATCCCCGGCTCCACGGTAGTGAAGCCGCGTCGGCTTCACCGTCGTCGATTCCGTCCGCCTTTGGCGCGTAGCTGCTGCGCAGTCGAGACCCGATAAGTCGCGATGGCCTTCGCGTCGATTTGTAGGACTCGCCGCACCACCTTACGGGCGCGTGCCTTTAGCCTGCCTGCCTTAATCGCCCGGTATACTGCTTCGCGCGTGATACCCAGACGCCTTGCCGCCTCAACCACGCTCACCCATCTACCACGTGTGGACTTTGCCATGCGCAACGGATTAGCATATGTGGAGCGCGGGCGCACTATAGGTACACCCACCCTGTTGATAGATACTGGCGCCATCATCGGATCAGTCGAGCGCGGATTCGCGGCGCGCCTCGATCCAGCCGAGCAGGTCGATTAGCTGGTAGGCCACGCCGCGCTTTCCGGTCCGAATCACCGGCAATTCGCCGCGCGCCGTCATGTGCCGGACGGTCGATAGGTCCAGCGCCAGGAATTGCGCAACCTGCTCGGCTTTGAGCAGACGCCCGCATTCCTCGACCGTCGCGGGTCTGCCCATCACCCGCTCGATCGAGCGCAGCGCGCGAACCGTTTCGATCCGCCCGCCGCCCAACGCTTTGCCGCCCGCTTTCATCGCCTACCGCGCCTCGCCAAGCTCCCGGCGCGCATCGGCCAGGGCAGCGTTTAATTCCGCCATCGCCGCGTGCGAGCCACCGCGATCGGGATGGCGCCGAAGCGCCAGCGCTCGGAAGCGCGACTCTATTTCGGCAATCGCCGGACGGGCGTCGCCGGCAATCCCGAGCACACGCCGCCACGGCGCCCCGGATGAAAAGTCCTCCAACGCCAGGTAGCCGCGGAACGCCTGCTCGATCGTGCCCACGCCCCAGCGCTCGATTCCGCGCAGCGCCTCGATATGCGCCGCGATCGCCGCGACGTTATCCGCGACCCGCGTCCATCGATCGCACGCGAGCACCACGCGGTGCCCCTTGAGCGTGAAGTAAACCGCCGCGCCCGGATCGCCCGGCTCGCTCGCGTCCGCGCGCGGGCGTCCGTCCAGGCGCAACGCAAGGTTGCTCGATAGGACCGGATGGCTCGCCCCGAGCCGATCGAGCTCGCCTTGCAGTCGCGCCGCCGCGTCGGCCATAGTCAACTTGCGGATGCGCTCACTAGCGGACGGTTTACTGCCAAACAGCGCGCGCCGCCGCCGCCGCGGTTCCGTGCGCGGCCATGCGGACGGCCACGCCAGCGGATAACTCGATTCATTCATCGCCGCTTACTCCCGATTGTCGTGAATGCGTTTGCGGCGCGCGCGCGACGGCATCGGCGCCGGCGCCTGAGCGGTAGTGCTCTCGAGCCAGGCGCGTTGTTCGAGCTCGCCGGACGCGCCTTCGCGCAGGAAGCCCGCGAAGCACGCGAGGTGAAACTCCGCGCGCCCGCCGTAGAGTTTGACCGCGACCCAATTGGACACCTCGGCAATCTCCCGCCGGCAGAGCGCGCAGTTCATCGGACCCCCCGCAAGTGTGCCGGCGCCGATATGCGGTCCTTGATCCGCTCCGCCGCGTCGTCGCCGACCAGTTCCGCAAGGCACCACCAGTGAACGTCGGCGCGCGCGCCGTCGAGCAGCACGATCGCGCGATTGTGCTCCAGCGACACGCGATCGCCGCACACGATGCACTTCATCGCCGCCTCCGTAACTCAGAGTAGGGTTTCCTGACATAGCGGCGCGCGCCGCGCCGCCCGGCGATCGCGACGCGAACGTACTTGCGTCCGCGCCCCGCGATGACGCCCGCCCGCCAGCGCCGGCGATCTTCAACCCAGACTGCGGCGCCGATCGCCGTGTTCCACCAGGTGAACCTAAAGCCGTCGCCGATCTCCGGCCCGAGCCCCGGCAGCGCCGGTTCGAGCCCGGGCAGCACGCTTGTCGGCGCTGTCATAACCCCTAACATTGGGGACGGCAGCGCCGGTTGCAGGGGTGCCCGCGCGGCGCCGGCGTGCGGTATGGCCACTGACATTGGGACATTGGGGAAATCAGAGATTTCCCTGTAATTACAGGCACTTAGCGTCCCCAATGTGGGTCCGACAACATTGGGACATTGGGGCGCACATTGGGGAACCGGAAAACCCAACCAACTCAAGGGGTTTTCGACCTTTTTGACCCTATTTCCCCAATGTCCCAATGTGATCACCCCTACCGCTCGCCGGCGCGCGCGAGCCGGTAGCCACGGCGGGCGCGCCCTTCCGCGTCGTGAACGTCGGCCGCCTCGATTTGGTGGTCGGCGATGATCTGTCCGACGCGCTTACCGAGCGCTCTGCCGAGTCTAATGCGCTGCGAATGTTCGTTGCCCGATCCCAAAAGCTCCGGCATCAATCCTTGTGCGATAGGTGCGATCTCTTCGGTGCTTACCGGCGTGGTGCCGTGCGCAGCCAACCATTCCTCGACGAACCGCCGCCAGTCGTGAGCCTCGGGATCGGCGCGCTCCCTGAAACTCTCCGCGTTGGCGAGAAAGCCCTCGACCGAAGCGGCGCCCAGGATGACGCCCATAACCGTTGACCACTCCGTGAAGCTTGCCAGCGGCTTCATCGCCGGCTTCGGCCGCCCGGACGCGATCCAGTTCCGAATCAGGAGCAGGCACCAATGCACCAGCGCAGGGCGATTGGCGCGCGTCCATGCTTTCAGGTCGGGATGGCGGAAGCTGGCGCGCTCTTCGGGTCTTTCCATCTTCGCATCGAGCCGCACCTCGATCGCGCGCCGGCGCAACTCGCTCGATAGGGTCAGGTTGTTGCCGGTCGCGATCCAGATCGCGCGATTGGGCACCGTCACCATCTTCGATTGTCCGAGCACGCGATCGCTCCAGATGTCGGAAGTCAGCACCGCCGCGAACGCGCCGGACATGAGATGCCGCGAGAGGTTATCGAGCAGCACGATCGGCCGCGCTTCGAGCAGGATGGCCGTGATCGCCTTGTGCGCTTCGCTCTGGTCGAAGCGCTCTACTCCGGTCGGTGCCTCGCGGCCAGTCGCGATTAGGTGCGCCACCGACGCGAGCAGACTTTTGCCCGTGCCTACTTGTGGCGAGTCGATGACATGTAGTGGAACCGGCCCCCCGATCATCTCGCGAACGAAGGGCACCAATAGCAGCGCGAGCGCGTTGGCCTGATCGGCTTTCGTTGCGAACGGGAACTCACCCAGCAACTCACCAAGCAGATAGTCGAGCGCGGCCCGCACCGCATCCGCCGAAGGCTGCTCGGGTATCGGATCGAGCGCGCCAAGCCCGACCGGATCGAGAAAGACTCCGCTCGCCTTGTCGTAGCCGGGACTGCTCACGAGCGAACCGGCCGCGTTGAAGAACGGCGCTTGAGCGATGCAGCGCAGATTCGGAAAGGGGTATTCCGGTAACTTCAGCGTCGCCCGGACCACGCGCTCGTGCGGTTCGATGACTTTGTGCTCCTTGCCACCGTCGATTACCCAGTCCGCCGCTTCATCGAGGATCAGCGCGAGACTGTCCGCGTCGAGCACCTCGACCGCCGCCGCGCCGTCCTCGCGCTTGATTCGTACCAGTGCGCCCGAGCGCTGGAAGATCGTGATGGCGCTCCGGTTGGCCGCATCGAGCGCCGCGATCGATTCTTTCACCAGGTCGCGTAGGCGCCGGTTGTAGCGATTGATGATCGGCCGGCCGGCGGACGGCTTTGCGCTCGCGGGTTTCTTGCGCCGATCCTTGCGGTCAAACGTCTTGACGAACTCACTGACTGGCTTGCTGCTCATTCAACCTGCCCCGCGTCCTCAAAGTCCTCGATCGCGCGCACCGCCGCCGCGCGGATCGGTTCATCAGCGTCAGCCTCGCTTAGCCATTTCGGCCGGTCGGCCTCGCGCCGCGCCGCGTATCGCGCCAACTCCAGTTCCAGCGCTTCGGGTTGCAGCCAGCGGTTGTGATCTACCGCGAGCAGCTTGCGCGCGTGCTCGTAGAGCCGGCCCATGAAGTGCGCGAGCTCCACTTGCTGCTCGTTGCTCAGCGCGGCTTCCGCCTCGCGTCCGGTTGGCGCTCCGCTAGGCTTGTCGTCCGCCACCGTGATTACTCATTTGGTAGTCAAGTAGAATAGTCATAGCGTCAATGCCGCACCGTACTGAGATACCAAGCCGCGCCGGAAAATCGTTTATAGGGCATCCTTGTGGCAAGTTTGCGCGCCTCGCTCCGCCTCGCCGGCGATTTTCCCGGAGAGCGCGTCTTCAAGCACGCGTACGACCGTCGCCGCCCACTCCTCGCGGCGCGCCCGGACGCGCCGCGCCTCCTCCTCGCGCGTTCGCGCAACCATCGCGCGCCAGGCAGGCGCGTCATGCAGCGCGCTCAGTTCGTCGATGGTGGCGGGTTTGTCCGGCGTGGCCGATCTTGCGCGGCGGCGCCGTGGTGGTGTAGGTTTTTTCATCGGTTGAATCTCCTTGGTTTTGCGCGGTGCCGGACTAGCCACCGGCACCGCGCCCTTGTTTACGCATCCCGGTCAAAGCGCTCACCCCCCGAACGGCTCACTTCGAGCTCGGGCGGGCTGTAACGCGGCCGGAGCCGTTCGACCGCCGCGCACAGCCATCCCAGACACTCGGCTTCGGAAGCGCCGGCCTCGATTTTGTGCAGGGTGCTGTTGCGGGCGAGAAAGCGCGCCAGGTCGGGCAGCATAACGCGGTACTCGGCTCCGAGCAGGTGCGCAGCCAGTTCGCCGCGCTTAATCGCGCGCTTTACGAGCGGAACCGAGACTTGGAGCAGCGCCGCGACCTCGACAGGCGTCAGCAATCGTTGCCGGTAGTTCATCGCGCATCGCACCTCATGCGCGACTCAGGTAGCAAACCGCGCTGGATCGCACGATTGGCAACAACCGCTCAGAATTCTAATACATGCTGCGCGCGCGGCCGTTGCTGGCGCGGAAAGCGCGGGTGCGCCGGGACGCGAGAATCGCGATGGTCGGATGTTCTAGGCAGGTCTTCCCGGCCTCGTCGGGCTGTGCATCGGGAGCGGCGCGTTGCTCGCGTGAGCAGCGCGCGAATAGCCGCTTTAGGTTGCTGCGCGCCACGGCCGGCCTCTTGTGTAGGTAGAAGCCGGCAGTGCGGAGCCAGGCGTGCGCAACAAGAAAGACCGGCGATGACCGTGAGAGAACAATGTGAGACAGGTAGTGGAGCGTGAAGGCGAGCGCGTCGTCTGCGTAGGCGCCCCGCAGTTTCTCTCCCCAGGGCATCGGCTCCGCGCCGTCGTAGTGGACGCCATCAACGAAGTCCTCAATCAGGCGCGGTAGCCACGCGAGCGCCACCACCAATCGGATAAGGTCTTTCAGCTTAAACCGGCCGCGCTTCGGCCAGCCCGGAACCGCCAGCTTCTCGAGTAGCTCCGGCTCGGGAGCGACGCGATCGCGGCGCCGCCGCCCAGGTTGCGCAGCGGATGGAGCGGCTAGATCGCCGCGTCGTTTCCGATGTAAACTGGCTGAGCTCATTACCCACCCGCGACCTTAAACCCGTCGCGGGCGAGCATCAAGCCCGACCCTAGCGGCCGGGCTTTTTTCGTGACGCCTCACCGTTTCCGCCGCGATCCATCCGCGCGATCGCGTTTGGGCCCAATCGATCGACGCACAATCCTCGCGGCGCCGCACGGCGCGCGTCTAGGGCGATCGGCCATACTGGCGCCCGGAATTGACGGCGATCGCGGCCCTCAGCCCGGTTTTCGCCTCAGCGCCCCCCGTCGCCGGCGACCAGCTTGCGCGGTTTCGGCCGCGCGCCAGGCCAGCGCCGCGATCCCGCTCGCCCGGCCCGTCCGCCGATCGCTCCGTTTGGTCGCCGCGCTCGCCGCCGCCGCCGCCTCATTCGGCCCGCGCCGCGCTCGCCGCGGCGCCCGCCTGAGCCTCGCGCGCCGGTAATCTCGCATAGCGCAGCGGAGCACTCCGGCTATACGGCGGTATATTCTCCCGTCATCGCCGTGCAGCTTAAGAGTTGTCGGACCGGCTCCAACCCAACAAAAAAATAAGCCAGAAGCGCGCGATTTTCGCGCTTAAAAGTCTCACCCTGTCAGGATCACCCCCTCATCGCGTCCGACTTCCAGATGCACCGAACCCGGCCCGAAGTCCGCCGATCTTCCGCGGCCAGCGCTGATCTCTCTAGCGGTCGGTTATTCCCTTATCGGCGAGGGGAACGGGCGATCCGCCGTGCGAGTCTTCCCCGCGCCGGCTCGCGCCGTGAGCGCGCACAGATCAACCAATTGGTACGGTTCTGCCCGCGTGAAGCCCCGTCGGGTTTTCGCTAAGCTCGCCCTATGACAACGGTTGTCGATGGCGCACCGTCCGCCGCACCCGCCAAAGACCATCGCGCAACGGTCATGTCTGACCGCTTCCGCCGATGGCGCGAGCGCGTCCTACCGAAAGCCGCCTATCGGATCGAACCGCGCTTTTGGACGCCGGCCGGCATCGCTTACGCCAAAGGGCTGCCGCCCATGCACTATGCGACGAGCAAAAGTTTCGAGCCGCGCGTGACCGGCTTGGCTTACACCGCGCGCCGGCTCTATCTGGTTGTTGCCGCAGTTGCCGCCGGCTATCAGCACGTCGCGCAATTGATCCACGCGCGCGACCTCATCCGCGCCGATCCCGATTACGCGGAGCACCACGCCAAGCGCGTGACTCTGATCCTGCTCTGCGATTCGATTGAGCCGCCGGTTGCCGACTTCGCCCGCCGCCACCGCGTCCGCGTCATTACCCGAGCCATAGATTAACGGATCGATTTGACCGCCAATTTGACCGCAAGGTTTCGCAGCCCGAGCACCGCTCAAGCGCTCGAACTACTAAAGTCCTTCTCTCCGTAGGGAACAGTGTGGTGGCGGCGGTAGGAGTCGAACCTACGACACTGCGGATATGAGCCGCATGCTCTGACCAACTGAGCTACGCCGCCACCGTGAATTGCCCACAATAGCGGTCCGCGAAAAATCGCGAAAGACTCTCATCGCGTAAGCGGAATCGACCGCGACTTCACATGCTTGCTCCCGCGCGACACTTGGTACAGCACTCCTTCATGAAATTCGACGCAGGTTAGCTGCCCGCCGTACACGAGTCCCGTGTCGATTCCGAGCTTGTACGGCAGATCGATCATCACACCGCGCATGGGGGTATGGCCGAAGACGACAGTCGCGTCGATCCGGTGCGGATTAAAGATAAAATCCTGCCTGATCCACAGCATGTCCTCGGTTTGCTGCTCTTCGAGCTGGCGGGCCGGCATGATTCCCGCGTGTACGAAGAGATACGGCGGGCGCAGGTAGCTGACCGCGAGATGGGAGTAGAATTCGAGATGCGTGTCCGGGATGCGATGTACCGCCTCGGCGAGATCGCTTTCGCGCACCCCATAACTTTCGAGCGTCGCGATGCCGCCGTTGAACAGGAAGGACTCGCCGTAATGCCCCGGCATCCCGAGAAACGACAGCATCATGTCCTCGTGGTTGCCCTTCAGGAACACGCCCTCGGCGCCGTCCTGTCCGACCCGCATCGCAAGCTCGATAACGTCGCGCGCCGACGGGCCGCGATCGATGTAGTCGCCGACGAAAACGACGGTGTCGCCCGCCCGCGGCGCGATCGTTTTGAGGATCGCGTCGAGCTCGTCGGGGCATCCGTGAATATCCCCGATCGCGAACAGGCGTCCGTCGAGTTTCTGCTTGCGGTTCAGCATCGGCGACTGCGTACGGGTATGGCTCTAGGCTTTCTCATCGGCATCCGCCGGCGCGCGCGACAAAAGCCGCGCAATTTCGTCGCGGTCTTCGATCATCCGGCGCGCCGCGCTGTACGGGTTTACGCGGCCGGCCTCAACTTCGCGGAGCAGCTCCGGTGCGCGCCCGTTTTGCAGCGAATGAATCGCGCGGTCCTCGAGTTCCGCCGTGAGAATCTCCATGAACTCGCGCCGGCGCCGTTGCGCGATCTGGGCAGGATCGCGATGGGCCAGCAGGTATTCGCGATGCTTCGCGATCGCGCCCACCAGCGCATCGACGCCCAAATCGGCCGCCGCCTGCGTCATCATTACCGGAGGACGCCATCCCCCGGCCGGCCGCAGATGGACATTAAGTTCGAGCTCGGCCTTTATCCGGTCGGCGCCCTCGCGGTCCGATTTATTGACTACAAACACGTCCGCGATTTCATTGAGACCTGCCTTCATCACCTGCACCGAATCGCCCCCTTCGGGAACGGTCACGACCACGGTGGTATCGGCAAGGTCCATGATTCCGAGCTCGGTCTGTCCTACGCCGACCGTCTCGATAATGATCACGTCGTGGCCGAACGCGTCGAGCAGTTTGACGATTTCGCGCGCCGCGCGGGATAGTCCGCCGTGGCTTCCGCGCGACGAGAGGCTGCGAATATGCACGCCCGGATCCTTGTAATGGTCGGTCATGCGCACGCGGTCACCCAGCACCGCTCCGCCCGAAAACGGACTAGAGGGATCGATCGCGAGAACCGAGACTTCCTTTCCGAGCGCGCGATACTTCGCAATCAGGCGGTTGACCAGCGTCGATTTTCCAGCTCCCGGGGGACCGGTGATTCCGATCACCTGCGCGTGTCCAACGCGCGGATAGATGCGCTCGATAATCGCGCTCGCCTCCGGGGTTCGGTTTTCGACCCGCGTCATCAGGCGGTACAGCGCCAGCTCATCGTGCGCGGCAAAGCGCCGAAGATATCCCTCGAGATCGAATTTCGCCTCGTTTGCGGGACGATTGGCTCCGGAGTTTTCTTGTGATTCAGAAGGCATCGTGGTCTGTCCGGCGATCATAGCCGCACGCGTCGAATGCACGCAACGCCGGGTCGAAAAGCGTCTGGACGGCGCGGATCGCGTTGTTTTCGGGCCGCCCAGTCCCTATCCTTGAGGCTAAAGCCCGGCCATTCGCGGGCGAAAGTTCGATAGCGCCGCAATGAAGCTCAGGGATCTATACACCGATTGGCGCGTGGTCGCCGGCGTTGCGCTCGCCTGCCTCGGCGCGGGCAACTGGATTATCGGGCTGAATCGAACTCAGGAATACAGCCAGATTATCGCAAGCGCACCCAATGCCGCCGCAGGTTCCGATTATCGTAGCTTTGACGAACTGGACGCCTCGGCTGGCGGCGCCGTGCTCGAGCCGCTCACCGCGCGCGAGCGCGAGGTTTCCTACGCGACCGCCCGGATGGACTTCTATCATGCGACGTTTCTGACCGGGCAGGTGCTGGTGCTCTTCGCGCTCATCGTCACCTTCTGGGGCGTGATTGCCGTGATCCAGTCCGATTCCCGCCGCGCGATTCGCAGCGCCACCGCTGGCGGCGCCGGCCCTCCTGCGGGACCGGCGCACTCGACGCGATGAACTTTCGCCGACGCCGGCATACGGCCGCCATGGCGACCAGGCGATGATCCGCCGATGGTGAAGATGCTCGCCGAGCGCGCTCCCGCGAAGATCAATCTGTGTCTTCGGGTAACCGCGCGCCGCGACGACGGTTACCACGAGCTTGATTCGATTTTTCTGCCGATCGATTGGTGCGATTTGGTGAGGATCGAATTGCGGCCCGCGCCGACGGCGAAGATCGGCCTGCGATGCAACCGTCCCGAGCTCAGCGACCCGGCGACAAATCTCGCCGCGCGCGCGGCTGCCGCCTTCGCCGACGAGTACGGAATCAGTGCGCAAATCGCGATCGATCTTGAGAAACGTATTCCCGCCGGCGCCGGTCTCGGCGGAGGCTCGAGCGACGCCGGTGCGGTGCTCAGGATGATGGCGGTGATGTGCTCGGTTGCCGTCGACGCACGTCTGGCGAAGATCGCGCTCTCGCTCGGAGCCGACGTGCCGTACTTTCTCGACCCGCGTCCGGCACGCGTGCGCGGCATCGGCGATCGAATCGAGCCGATAGCCGCGATCCCGACGCTGCACTTGGTGGTCGCGGTTCCCGCGATCGAAGTGCCGACCGGCAAGATTTTTCGCGCGCTTTCGCCGAGCGGCTTCAGCGGCGAAATCCCGTCCTCCGATCTTGCCGCGATTCTTACCGGCAGAGTCTCGCCTGGCATGACCGTCAATGACCTGGCTGCGCAGGCGATGGCGCTTTATCCTCAGATTGCGGAGCTTCGCACGCTCGTTGCGGCGCATGGCGCGACCGCCTCGGCGATGTCCGGCAGCGGCGGCGCGGTCTTCGGAATCTTCGCGGATCGCGCGGCGGCGCTCGCGGCGGCGCGCGAGGTCGCCCGCGCAGCCCCATCGGCGCGCGTGGTCGCGTGCGAAACGATCGATTCGATTTAGCCGCGGCGCCTAACCGGCGGCGGTGCGCAGGTCAGACGGCCGGCGCGGCGATTTCGCGGCGTCGCCGGCGAGCCGGAAGCATCGAAAGAACGATCGAAAATCTTCGTCCGCGCCGCGATAGCGCAGGAGATTTTCCTTGACCGCGCGCTCGGCGCTGAGCTCGCCGCGGCTTACCAGCGCCCAGCTTTCCGTCCCGGAATAAATCGTCAGATCCGGCTCGCGCAAATCGCCCTGATGACTGAGGCATCGCCCGTCCCGCACCTCGACGTAGTAGCTGCCCGGCTCCGCGCCCGAGACGACAAATTGAACGGCGAGCTTCGTCGCGGCTGCGCGTCTGCGGTCGAACAGGAACGGCAGTCCGAGAATGAAGGTGTCCGCCGAGTCGGCGCCGAGTCCGATACGATGGATGTAAATGGCCGGATAGGCTTTGCTGAGCGGCGCGAGAATTCCCGTCAGCACGATTACGGACAAGATCGCGATCTCCCGCGTGTTGTCCGGCGAACGATAGGCTGCCGCCGCAATTATCGCGAAGCCTGCCCCCCAAAGCACCGCAAGATGCCGCGTGATGCGCGCCAACGAAGGACTCTTGTGCATCCAGGCCGGATACGCACGCCGCATCCAGTAGCCGGTAAACGGTTCGGCGCCAAACATCTGCGGCGATATCGCGACCGCGGCGCACGACCCGAAAAACCATGCCGGCGCGTAACTCGCAAAGCCGTCGATCGCTCCCGCCAGGTAGGCGATCTGCCCGATGAAAAAAAACAGCACGATCGCAAGATCGAAGGTCTTGGTTTCTTCGGCGGTGCTGGCCGCAAGCAGGTAGATGAGATCGACCGCTTCGGCCGCCAGCAGCGCCGGCGCCGCCGCCACGTCCAATCCCGCGCGCGCCCACGCGTAAATCGCGATCGGCGCGAGGCTTCCGAGGTATCCGAAAAAT
Organism: Deltaproteobacteria bacterium; assembly: GCA_021799555.1. Taxonomy (GTDB): domain Bacteria; phylum Desulfobacterota; class Binatia; order Binatales; family Binataceae; genus JBARDN01. The sequence continues at coordinate 12,611 of JAJZAG010000012.1, forward strand.
AGCCGCCAGACGATGCCGCGATGCTCGCGCGCGGAGTCGTCGCGGCCGGTCAGCGCCATCGAGATCTCCGCCACCGTGCCGCCCCCTACAAAGCTGTGCAGATGGAACTCGGCGTGCTCGCCGTAAAACGCGCGCAGCCGCTCGCGCAGATTCGCCAGCCCCACGCCGTCGGATTTGCGCTCGCGCCCGCTCTCGGGCTGGAAACCGACGCCGTTGTCCTCAACCCTGATGTGCAGGCGTTCGCCGCCGCGCCACGCGGCGATTGAAATTGTTCCCGCGCAGGTGCCATTGACGAGCCCGTGCGCGACCGCATTCTCGACCAGCGGCTGGATCAGCAGCGGCGGCACGTGGATTTCGCGCACGTCGTCGGCAATCTCGGTGCGCACGCTGATCCGGTCGCCGGACCGCGCACGCTCCAGTTCGAGATACGAGGCCACCGCCGCCAGCTCGTCGCTGAGCGGCGCCATCCGCGCCCGGCTGCGTCCCATCGAGTAGCGCAGCACCCCGGCCAATTGCAGGATCAGCTTCTCGGCGCGCGCGGGCGCGACCGCCGCCGTCTCCGCGATCACGTTGAGCGAGTTGAACAGGAAATGATGATTGAGCTGGCTGCGCAGCGCCTCGAGCTGCGCGGTCAGTGCAAGCTCGCGCAGCCGGCGATGCTCGCGGCTGGTGCCGTCGAGCGCGATCCCGCCCAGGATCATGTACAACGTCGCGCCCGCGATCACGACCAGATCGGCGATCGGAGGCGCGTGCGCGTACCGCTGCGCGACCCCCGGCGGCACTTGGGCAAAGCGCCTCCACAACTCGAACGCGAACAGCATCCCGTAGCCGAACAGCGCCACTCCGAGCATCACCTGCACGATCAGGCGCAGCGCCAGCACTCCGCGCAGCCGCGGCACGATAAACCGCCATACGCAAAACGTGATCGCCGCGAAAATCACGGCGCTCACGAGGTGAAATTTCGCGTAGAGGATCTCCTCGGCCGCGGCCCCGCCAGTCAGCCACTGGCCGACTAAATCGAGCGGCACGTTCAGCATCCCGGCGACCAGCGCGAACACGATCTGCGGGTACAGCAAGCCTCGCGCGGCGCGCGCGGTGTGCCATGATGACTTCATCGCGGACCCGTCCCCTCAGTATTTGAGCATCTCGCTCAACAGCCGCGCCTGGCGGCGGCTCACCTCGATCTGCTCGAGCGGCTCGAGGTTGGCGAAGCGGACCACATAGCGGCCGCCGAACCACGGATGGATTTCGCTGGCGAGGTCGAGGTTGATCAGGGTCGAGCGGTTGGCGCGAAAAAACCGTTGCGGCTCGAGGCTCGCTTCCAGCTCGCGCAGCGAGCGCCGCACCGGCAGCCGCCGCGCGCGCGTGCGCGCATACACGATGTCGCCGTCTGCCGCAAAGTAGTAAATCTCAGCCGGATTGGCGAGTACGATATGCTCCTTGCCGTGCAAGGCAATCCGATGCGCAATCGGCTCGGCGCCGATCCTCCGCAGAAGCTCCGTAATCCGCGGCGGCGTCTCCTGCGCCTGAATCCGCGCCCGCACCCGCTCGAGCGCCGTGTCCACGCGCGCCTGCTCGTAGGGCTTGAGCAGAAAGTCGACCGCTTCGACTTCGAACGCCTGGATCGCATACGAATCGTACGCCGTCGAAAAGATCACGTGCGGCCTGTCGCTCAACCGCCGCAATACTTCCAGCCCCGACATGTCCGGCAGCTTGATATCCAGCATCACCAGGTTCGGACCCGTGCGCTCGATCACCGCGATCGCCTCGGCGCCGGTCGCCGCCTCGCCCGCGATCTCGAGGTCCGCGTGCACGCGCAAAAATCTCGACAGCCGCGATCGCGCCGGAGCTTCGTCTTCGACGATTACCGCTCGAATCGGCCGCTGCGCGCCGCCCTGCTGTGTCTCGTGCATCGCGGATGCCTGATTTTGACCATTATCAGCCATCCCTCCGATCTGTCCACGCGCGCGCCGCGCGCGGCAATCGATTTCAGGCGGGCGGTGCGATGCCGCTCGCGGGCGGCGCGCATACGCCGCCCAACGGCCCGGCATTATAGTCGCCGGGTCGTATCGGTTTTGACCGCCGGCGCTTGGATTTTTCGCCCGCGTCGCGCTCTTAATTATGCCGACCGGCGGCGGTTTTGCGCCGATCGCCCCAGCCCGTCAGCCGGTCGGCGAATATTGATTGTCAACCGGAGTTGGGCGGATGATTCTGGCCACGTAGCGGCGAACCTCCTGTCTTTACCGCGCGATGGTCGCCGCCGCTGTTCTGATCACCCTCCAACAGGAGCCGACACTCATGCGGGTAATGCGACAGGGCAGGATTGTGACAAAAATGTGCGCGATGGCGGCGCTGGCGGTAGCGCTATCGAGTCCCGCGCGTGCGCAGGTCAAACCGGGCGACGTGATTAAAAAAGACAACGCCGCCAAGGTGCAAACGCTCTTGAGCCCCGGCAATTATATTCTTGTCCAGCGCGGGATGGAGATGAATATCGTGCCGGCCGAGAAACTCGAATGGCCTCCTCCCTACACGGCGGCAACCGAGAAGTATCACGCCCAGGTCGTCCTAGCGCCCGACGGCTCATTGCACAATTTCGTCGCCGGCCTGCCCTTTCCGCTGCTTGATCCCAACGACCCGCAGATGGCGACCAAGATCATGTGGAATTTCAGCTACCGCCCGCTTTACAGCGACGACGCCGACCTGCGCTTTCCCGAAGTTGCAAGCTACAATGCCTCGGGCGGCGCGCCGCTGAGCTTCTTTACCGTCGGCCATTTCTCTTTCTACAACAATATTGGACGAATCGAAGTCCCGCCCATCCCGACCGATCCCGACGCCGCGCGCAGCGGCGTGCGCTATCGCTTCGGCTTCTATCCGTTCCTCGAGCCGTCCTTGCTGCGCGGCTTCGGGATGGTCCGCTACCGTCATACCGACCCAAAGATCGAGGACAACACCTGGGTCTTCAATCCGCAAAACCGCCGGTTGCGCCGCGAATCACCCGAGGTTCTGACCGACGCGATCGGGATGCTGCCCGGCTTTTCCGCCGGTGGCGGCGGGGGCGGCGCGATGGGCGGAGGAATGTCGTCCGGCGGCGGCGCTTCGCTCGCTTCTTCGATCGATCCCGATTCCTACTTCGGCTTCGCCGCCAAAGTCGAGGACTACACCTACAAATATCTCGGCGACAAAAACATGCTCGCCGTCGTCAACGCCAAGACCTCGCCCGAGACCGGATGCCCCAGCGATCAAAACCATACCGTGTGCCCCGAGAACTGGGAGATGCGTCATCTCTATGTGGTCGAAGCCGACGCCAAACCCGGCAGCAATTTCACCATCCCCAAGCGCATCCTGTATTTCGACTCGGAAGGATGGTTTATCACCGCCTCGGACCAGTACGACCGCACCGGCAAGTTGTGGAAGACGCTGGTGGCCTTCAACACTTATCGCGACCGCCCGGTTCCCGACGCGCGCATCGCGGTCTATCCCTACAAGCGGATGTTCCAGCTCGCGCTGGTTGATTACGACTTGACCAACTCGAACAGCTCGACCGTCTACATGCCCGGTCCGACGGCCCCCGACCGTGAATGCTGGTATATCGACATGGGCGTCGTCGAAAATTCTTTCTTCACTCCGCAAGCCCTCTCCAACGCCGGTCATTGAGAGCACTGCTGGACAGCCTTACCGCCAAGACTTCAACCTGGAAGGCGCCGCGCGGCCAGCCGACCCCGTGCTACCCCCCGAACGTGCGGCGCCTTCATTTTTAGGCCGCGAAGATGCGATCCCGGCGGCGCGTGGGAACCTTGTGGAGCCTTGGCGGCGGCCCGGATTGACAGAAAAAACCCCGGCCAATAACATCGCATCTCCGGCGCGCTACCGATCGTCCTCCGGTTTACATTATGGCGGACCACGCGCGAGAATACTCTGGGAGCCTTCGAAAAGTTTTCGTTGGGCGGTCGCCAAGCTGGTAAGGCACCAGGCTTTGGACCTGGCATTCGAAGGTTCGAATCCTTCCCGCCCAGCCATCTGGAGATTTGGGCCGCGCTCGATAGCGCGGATTAAAACAGACCCGAACGGAAACACTATCGGGAGTTGCGATGTCGGAACGGGCCAAGGACGAGCTCGAAATCTTCACCGGTAATGCCAACCCCGCGCTCGCGCGTGAGGTTGCCGAGCATCTCCAGGTGCGCCTCAGCCAGGCCGATGTCGGTCGCTTCCCGGACGGCGAGGTTATGGTCGAAGTGCGCGACAACGTCCGTGGCGGCGACGTTTTCGTCATTCAGTCGATCTGCACGCCCCCCAACGAAAACCTGATGGAGCTACTCCTGATGATGGATGCGCTGCGCCGCGCCTCGGCCAAGCGCGTCACCGCCGTGATTCCCTATTTCGGCTACTCGCGCCAGGATCGCAAAGTCGCGCCGCGCGTTCCGATCAGCGCCAAGCTCGTCGCCGATTTGATCACAACCGCCGGTGCGAGCCGCGTGCTGACGGTAGATCTGCACGCTGGGCAGATTCAGGGCTTTTTCAATATCCCGGTCGATAACCTGTACGCGATGCCGGTGCTGATCGGGTACCTGCGCAAGCGCCTTGACGGACAGAGCGTCTCGGTCGTCTCGCCCGACGCGGGCGGCGTCGAGCGCGCACGCGCGTTTGCGCGCCGTCTCAACGCCAATCTCGCGATTATCGACAAACGCCGCCAGCGCGCCAGCGAAATCGCCGGAATGCGCCTGGTCGGCGAAGTCAAGGACACCGTTGCCGTGCTCGTCGATGACATGATCGACACTGCCGGTACGATCACCGAGGCCGCCAAGGTGGTTTCGGCCGCCGGCGCGAGCGAAGTCTTCGCCGTGGCGACCCATCCGATCCTGTCCGATCCCGCCTGCGACCGGCTCAGCAAATCGATCATCAAGGAAGTTATCACCACCAATACGATTCCCCTGCGCGCCAAGGCGCAGGCGGAATTGCAGAAGCTCAAGATGCTGTCGGTCGCGCCGCTAATCGCGGAGGCCGTGCGGCGGATTCATAACGAAGAATCGGTGAGCTCGCTGTTCAGTTGAGCCGCGGCCACCTATCATAAGAACCAGGCTTCGTAAGGAAGAAGACTCAAGATGGAAACCGGTGAATTGAACTGTGAAGCGCGTCCCGTTCGCCCCAAGGGCGTCAAGCATGCCCTGCGCAATCAGGGCCGTGTGCCCGCCGTGCTCTACGGCCCGACCGCGAAGCCCGCGGCATTGTCGGTCGCGTCGAGTGAGCTCAAGGCGCGTATCGCGGCTTCCGCGCACACCAGAATTGTCCGGCTCAAGTCGGCGTCGGCGGAGCTCGACGGTCGCCACGTGATCGTCAAGGACGTGCAGCGCGCGCCCGTGTCCGGTGAGGTGCTGCACGCGGACCTGTACGAAGTCGATCTGAACCGCGCGATCCGCGTCCAGGTCGCTCTGAAGTTCACCGGCAAAGCGGCAGGGGTCGCCGAGGGTGGAATCCTTCAGCCGCTGGTCCGCACCGTCGAAGTAGAATGCCTGCCGCTTGAAATTCCCGAGTCGATCGAAGTTGAAGTAACCGCACTCGGAATCCATGACGTGATTCACGTCTCGGCGCTAAAGTTTTCCGGCAACGTCAAGCCGATCTTTGACCAGGATTACGCGGTGGTCTCGGTCCTGCCGCCTACCGTCGCCGAGGTCGCGGTTCCCGCCGCGGCTGCCGTCGAAGGCGCGGCCGTCGAAGGCGCTCCCGCGGAAGGCGCCGCTGCCGCGGCCGCCGGCGCCGAGGGCGCGGCCAAAGAGGGTGCCGCCGCGGCGCCAGCCGCCGCAGGCGCAAAGAAGGGAGAGGCGGCAGCCAAGAAGTAGTTCTGCGCGATCGAGCTTTCGCGCGGCGGATGCAATTGCGACGCGCAATTGCCAGGTGCTCGGCGGCGCGCCGCGTGCGTGCCGCCGGCTGGAGGCGGAGGTGCCGCGGTGAGTTTTGCCCATCTGCACGTCCATACGCAGTACAGTCTGCTTGACGGTGCCAACAAGCTCGGCCCGCTCATCGAACACGCCAAAGCCTCCGGGATGGAGGCGCTCGCGATCACCGATCACGGCAACATGTTCGGCGCCGTCGAGTTCTACCAAAAGGCCGTCGCCGCCGGCATCAAGCCGATCATCGGATGCGAGGCGTACCTGGCGCCGGGCAAACGCAGCGACCGCTCGCAGCTCCCGCGCGGCGACGATTTCGACGGCGGCGGCAATTTTCACCTGATCGTGCTGGCGCAGAACCGCGACGGTTACAAAAATCTCTGCCGCCTGCTGACCACCGCCTATCAGGACGGCCTCTATTACAAACCCCGCATCGACAAGGAAATTCTCGCCGAGTGTTCCAAAGGCCTGATCGTTTTGTCGGGATGCCTGTCCGGCGAGATTGCGCGATGGCTTCGGCAATCGCGGATGGACAAGGCGTGCGAGGCTGCCGCGTGGTACGCAAAGACCTTCGGCGATCGCTTCTATATCGAGCTCCAGGACAACAAGCTGCACGCGCCGCTCAACGACGCGCTGCGCGAAGTCGCGAAGAAAAACGGCCTGCCCGTCGTCGCCACCAACGATTGCCATTATCTCCATCGCGACGACGCCAAAGCCCACGAGGTCCTCCTCTGCATCCAGACCGGCAAGACCATGAGCGACGAAACGCGATGGCGTTTCGACACCGACGAGCTTTACGTCAAAACCCCCGCGGAGATGGCGAAGGCCTTTGGCGCCGGCTCCGAGGAATACCGCAACACGATGGAGATCGCGCGGCGGGTCGATTTCCAGTTCGAATTCGGCAAATTTCACTTTCCCGTATATACAAACGGCCAGCCCGCCACCGCCGAAGAGATCGATTTCGATGCCGAGCTCGAACGCCGCGCGCGCGCCGGACTCGAAAAGCGCTTGGGCGAAATTCGCGCCCGGGTCGGCGCCGGCTTCGATCCAGCCCCCTATTACGCGCGGCTGGATCAGGAGCTGCCGGTAATTCGCGAGATGGGCTTTTCCGGTTACCTGCTGATCGTGCAGGATTTCATCGGATGGTCCCGCGAGCGCGGAATTCCGGTCGGTCCCGGACGCGGCTCGGTGGTCGGCTCGCTGGTCTCTTATGCGCTCGAAATCACCGAAGTCGATCCCGTCGAGCACAAGCTGCTCTTCGAGCGATGGCTTAATCCCGGGCGCAAGTCGATGCCGGATATCGACACCGATTTCTGCGTCGAGCGCCGCGACGAAGTTGTTGAATATGTCCGCCGGAAGTACGGCGCCGATCGCGTCGCCGCGATCATCACGTTCGGCACCCTCAAGGGCAAGCAGGCGATCCGCGACGTCGGACGCGCGCTCAGCATGTCATTCGCCGAGACCGACAAGATCGTGAAGCTCTACCCCGCGCCCAAACAGGGCCGCGATTTTCCGCTCAAGGACGCGCTCGAGATGGAGCCGCGCCTCAAGGAACAGCGCAAACTGTATCCCGACCTCTTCAACTACGCCTTCAAGCTCGAGGGCCTGCTCAGGCATACCTCCAAGCACGCCGCCGGAATCGTGATCGCCGACGCCGCGCTGCCCGAGATGGTGCCGCTCTATGTCGATAAGGAGACCGGCGAGGGCGGGATCGCGATAACCCAATACTCGATGAAGGGCGTCGAGGAGATCGGGCTGATCAAATTCGACTTCCTTGCGCTCAAAAACCTGACCGTTATCAAAAACACCCTCGACCTGATCGCGGAAGGCGGCAAGCCGCCGCCCGATCTCAACACCCTGCGCCTCGACGACGCGGAAACCTACCGCCTGCTGGCCCGCGGCGACACCGTCGGCGTTTTCCAGATGGAAGGCTCCGGGATGCGCCGCTTCCTGAGCGAACTCAAGCCGACCTGCTTCGAGGATATCATCGCCGCCGGTTCGCTCTTCCGGCCCGGTCCGCTTGACGCCGTCGAAGACGGCAAGACGATGGTCAAGCACTACACCGACCGCAAGCACAAGCGCGAGCCCGTGGTGTATGACCATCCGCTGCTCGAACCCGTGCTGGCCGACACCTATGGCGTGATCGTTTATCAGGAGCAGGTGATGCGTGCGGCGCAAGCTTTGGCCGGCTACACGCTCCCGCAAGCGGATATTCTTCGCGCCGCGATGGGCAAGAAGAACAAGGCCGTGATGGAGAAGGAGCGCGAGCGGTTTATCGAAGGCGCGATCAAAAACGGCGTGCCGCGCGAACTCGCCGGATCGATCTTCCAGAAGATCGAGACCTTCGCCTCCTACGGCTTCAACCGCTCCCACGCGGCGGCGTACGCGATGACGACGTACCGGACCGCGTACCTGCGGGCGCATTATCCGCGCGAATTCATGGCGGCGCTGATGTCGCTGGACATGGATGACGCCAAGAAGACCTACAAGAATATCGCGTCGCTGCGCGAGATGCGGATCAAAATCCTCCCGCCCGAGATCAATCAGAGCCGGGTCCGCTTCGCCGTCGTCGAGGACGGGATTCGCTTTGGATTGGCCGCGATCCGCGGCGTCGGCGCCAAGGCGGCCGAGGCGATTATCGCCGAGCGCGAGGCCAATGGTCCCTTTGCCGGGATGGCGGACTTCTGTGTGCGCCTAGGCGCGCAGATTATCAACCGCCGTGTGCTCGACGCGCTAATCAAATGCGGCGCGTTCGATTTTTCCGGCGTCGCGCGCGCCGCGCTGGCCGCGACGACCGACGACGCGATCAGGCTCGCGCAAAAGGCGCAAAGCGACGCCGAGCGCAATCAGATGGGACTGTTCGGCGGGGCAGGAGCCAAACCTCCCGCGCTCGCCCCGCGCGATCCGGTGCCGGAATGGGATCCCAAGGAAAAGCTCAAGTACGAAAAAGAGGCGCTCGGGTTCTATATCACCGCCCATCCGCTCGATAAGTTCGCCCGCGAGCTCGCCTGGGTCAGCAAAATTAACACCGCCGACCTGCCGAACCTGCCCGATGGGAGCAGGGTCAACGTGGCCGGCGTGGTTCAATCGCTCAAGCTGAAAAACAATAAGGCCGGCAAGCGCTACGCGACCTTCTCGCTCGAGGATCGCGTCGGTTTCGTCGAGGCGATCGCGTGGCCGGAGACCTACACGAAATACGAAGCGCTGATCTCGGGCGACGATCCGGTGCTGGTGCGCGGCAAGCTCGACGTTGATGACGAGCGCGCGCAGATCATAATCGACGAGATCCGTCCGCTGTCGGCGGCGCTGGTCGAATCGGTCCGCGAGGTGCGAATCCGCGCGCCGCGCGCGCAGCTCGAAAACGGCGGCCTTGAGGCGCTCAGCGGCGCTCTAAAACGCCATCCCGGCAAATCGCTAACCTATCTGCATTTGGGCCTCGAAGACGGACGCGAAGTAATCCTGCTCCTCGGCGATGATTTCCGCGTCTCCCCGAGCGAAGCTTTCGTCGCCGAAATGGAACAACTTCTGACGCCGGGCGCCGTCCAGTTGAGGTGAAAAGGCGCGCGTATCAAGCGCGCGCGTCCGCGTGATTCCTCGCGCCGCGGTTTTGCTCGACGGCGATTGCGCCGCGTCCTTTCGAACGGAAGCTGCCGCGGTGAAGAAGTCGCTTGCGCGCGAGGCGCGGTGCGCTTCGCACGGCGCGGGCGCGCGAGCTTTTGCGGCGTCCGGGATTTTCCGCCGCGATCGACATGGCGGCGGCGTCCGCGGCGAAGCGCTCATGCGCGAAAATGGACGCCGTGAAGATTTCGAGTAAGACTTTAACTTCCGCGGCGCGCATTATTGAAGCAAGCCGAAAAGCCCCGGCTGCGTGGGGCTTTGCGAAGCGCGACTAACGTTCGTTAGGTCGATGGTCAGGTTTGTTCAGGGCTGAACTGTTCATCCTTATCTGGCTCGGGCCGATGTGTAATAATAAGCATGATGAACGGCGGGGAAAAAACCATCCTCGGACCACATGCTGCTCGTGCTGATGCGCCGTGCGTTAGCGAATCGCCTCGATGGGCCGAGCGGTCAGGAAGCGCGGGCATGATGCCGGCGAAGGCGGCGGCGGATCTGGCGTCGGGCCGCGACCGTGTCGAGCTGCGAGCGGCGCCGGGATTGGATGGCGAGAGGGTACCGAAATTGCAAAACGAAGCCGGAATTTGGCGGGCAAAATACCCGAATTGCCTGAAAGATTCCGGTTGCGCTGGCCGCATTTTTTATCAAACGGACCCATCGCGAACGGTGTGGCTCGCGCCATCGTTGCGGTATATATCGGTCCGTAGCCTTTTAGGTCTAGCGAGGAGACGCCCGGTTACCGAAGGACTGGCTGAGCAAATTGCATAGCGTAACCACCGAAGCACAGGACCGCGCGATACTGGTCGGAATCGAGCTCGGCGCCGCCGAGGGCATCTCGACCGAGGAGTCGATAGCCGAGCTTCACGCGCTCGTGCTCAGCGCCGGCGCGAGCGTCGGGGCGACGGTGAGCCAGAAGCTCAAGGCCGCCGACCCGCGCACCTTCATCGGCAAGGGCAAGGCGGGTGAAGTGCGCGAGCTCGCGCAGCGGACCGGCGCGACCGTGGCGGTCTTCGATGACGCGCTGTCGCCGGCGCAGGCGCGCAATCTCGAAAACGAGCTCAAGCTGCGGGTGATTGATCGCAGCCAGTTGATCCTCGATATCTTCGCGCAGCGCGCGCGATCGCTCGAGGGCAAGCTGCAAGTCGAGATCGCGCAGCTCGCCTATCTGCAGCCGCGCCTGACGCGGCAGTGGTCGCATCTGTCGCGCGTGCGCGGCGGAGGCGGCGGCGCATCGGCAGGCGGCGGAGTTGGCACACGCGGACCGGGCGAGACGCAGCTCGAAGTTGACCGGCGCCGCTTGCGCGAGAAGCTCACGCGGCTGCGGATACGGTTGCGCGACGTCGAGCGCACGCGTTCGATCCAGCGCCAGCGCCGGCTTGAAGTTCCATATCCTACCGTTGCGCTGGTGGGCTACACGAATTCAGGTAAGTCCACGTTGATGAACTCGCTGACGGACGCCGCCGTCGAGGCCGCGAACCGTCCCTTCTCGACGCTCGATCCGACGATCCGGCGGCTCAAGCTTCCGGGCCGGCTGTCGGTGATGCTCGCCGACACGGTAGGTTTCATCCATCGGCTGCCGCACGGACTTGTCGATGCGTTCAAGGCGACGCTCGAGGAGGTGCGCACCGCGAGCCTGCTGGTGCACGTGGTTGACGCGAGTTCGGCGCTTGCGGCCGAGCGCGTCGAGATCGTGGATCGCGTGCTGCGCGAGATCGGCGCTGGCGCGACGCCGCGGATTGTCGCGATGAACAAGAGCGATCTGGCGGGCGGCGGCGCGCGAATCGCGTCCGAGCACGACAGTGTCGCGATCTCGGCGCTGCGCGGCGACGGACTCGACGACCTGTGCGCGGCGATCGCGCGCCGCTTCAGCGGCTTCAGGCAGGAAGTCGAGGTAACGCTCGCGGCGAGCCGCGGCGATCTGATCGCGATGGCGCGCCGCGATGGCGAAGTGATAAGCGAGGAGTACAGCAACGGGACGGTCGCGATGCGCGCGATCGTGAGCGCTCCGGTCGCCGGACGTCTGCGCAAGGCCGCGATCGCGCGGACGTGATCCGCGCAGGGGTGCAAACCGCTATGGCTGCAAATCATCAACCGCATCAGGCGCCGAAGCGGATCGGGAAGCCGGCCGCGCCGTCGCTTGGGCATCTGCTCAATCTGCCGAATATCCTGACGCTGTGCCGGCTCGGTTCGGTGCCGATCTTTCTGTCCTTTCTTTCCAAGCATCGCTACACCGCGGCGCTCTACGTCTTCGTGGCCGCGGCGATCACCGACAGCCTTGACGGTACGGTGGCGCGATGGTTCGACGCGCGAACGGAGATAGGAGCGTTTCTCGATCCGTTTGCGGACAAGCTGATGCTGGTGTCCGCGTTCGTGGTGATGACGATCGAGGGCGATTTTCCGGGATGGCTGCTGAGCGTGGTGGCGGTACGCGATATCGTGATCGTGTTCGGCTACCTGATGCTGTCGTTCTTCACCGGCGAACGGATTGCGGTGCGGCCGAGTTATCTCGGCAAGATCAGCACGTTCCTGCAGCTTGCGTGCGTCACCGGAGCGCTCTTGCGCGTGCGCATAGCCTATCCGGCCTATTGGTATCCACTGCTTTACCTGACAGTTGCGGTCACGGCGACGTCGGGAGTTCATTACATGTATCGCGGACTCGTATGGCTGGGTTCCCGAGAGCCCGAGATGTTCTCGTAAGGGCGTCGCGCCGCGCATGATGGAATTGGAGAGTGGCGGCGATGCTCTCGGCTGAAGCGGCCGCGCGGCTGGGTTTTTTCGCGGCGGTGTTCCTCGCAATGGCGGTCGCCGAAGCGGTAGCGCCGCGGCGCCAGCGGTTGTTCGCGCGCACGTCGCGATGGACCGGCAATCTCGGAATCGCGGCTCTCAATACGGCGGCGGTGCGGATTCTGATTCCGCTCGCGGCGGTTGGCGCCGCGGCGGCCGCCGCGCGGGCGCACTTCGGCCTGTTTAATCGCATCGCGATCGGGCGATGGCCCGCTCTGGTTTGCGTAATCGCGGCGCTCGACCTGGTTGTGTATCTACAGCATGTAATGTTTCACGCCGTCCCAATTCTGTGGCGCGTCCATCGAACCCATCACGTCGATCCCGACTTCGACGTGACCA
>JAJZAG010000238.1 GCA_021799555.1 Deltaproteobacteria bacterium
GGAACGATCGATGAGGCTCCTCCTTAGATGGCACGACAATCGCTATAGGGATCTCTTGTCATGAATGCAAGGAATTAGCAGCCATACAGGAGGCATAGCGATGCCTTTCCCATACCGCAGAATTCTTTGTCCGATCGATTTCGATGAAAACTCCCTCTCGGCGCTCTCGACGGCGGCGGAAATCGCCCGCGAACACGACGGGACGGTGCATGTCCTGCATGTAGTCCCGCTGATTGTGCAGCCGACGGCGATGCCGGTCTACATTGATTTATATAAGGGCCAGGAAGATGCCGCCCATCGCAAACTTGTCGAGATCGCACGCAAACGGCTAGCCGGATTGAAATACGAACTCATAACACAAGTCGGAGAGCCGGCCGGTGCAATCCTGAAAGCGGCGCGGAAAATTCGGGCTGACGTTATCGTGATGGCTACCCACGGTCGGCGCGGCTTCAAGCATTTCTTTCTTGGCAGCATCGCCGAGATAGTCCTGCGCGAGTCGAGCTGCCCTGTGCTGACCACCCGTTACGAAGAGCCAGATCGCGACCGAGTGAGAACCTGGATGACGACCAATCCAGTTGTCGGCGCGCCCGAGAATAAGCTTGCCGAACTCGAAAGCAAGATGATCGAAGGCGGATTCCGGAGCATGCCGATTGTCAAGGACGGCAAGCTCGCGGGCCTCATCACCGACCGCGATGTGCGAGTCCACGCTGGACATCTGAACGAAATTGACGCAGCTAAGGCGATGGCCCAGCAGGTCATTACGGTGACGCCCACCACCTCGATTCGCGAAGCCGCGCGGCTGCTCCGCGAGCGCAAGATTGGCGTATTGCCGGTGGTCGAAGACGGTGCGCTGGTCGGCATCATCAGCGTGACGGACGTGCTCGAAGCGCTCTCGGGAGAGGAGCGGGCCGCAGAAGGCGAGTGAGCGCGGTTGCGACGCGATCGGAGACAGTGCTTCTTTCGGCGCCGTCGCCACTAATCCAATAATCTACCGGATGGTTAATAACCCGAGCGTGCGTAACGGATCTTTATCCCCCGCCGATGGTTCATTTCCGATCGTGATGGCATGCGGTATGCGTGCGATAAGGTCGCATCAAGAACCGCAGAGTGCCTAAGGAGCGTAGCGCCATGCCAAATGTCAGTCCGAATGTTGAAAAAGCCCTCGATACCCTGAGCGACGTGCGTCGGGGAAAGCTGGACTTGGGCTGGATGAAATCGAACCCCGAAGGATGGGGCGTGAAAGCCACGCCGCGTGACGAACGCGGACTCGGCCTCGAAGATATCAATCGCGTCGGACGTTATGGCGACGTGCCCGACGAGGGATCGATTTTCGGCAGCATGGCACCGCGCGGTTCGGAGATACCCGAAGACATGCCCTCACTCGGCTGCTACGACATCAACGATAAGTCCCTGGTCTGGGCGGAGAACGCCGCACACCTCTACGATGAGGCGGTAGCGCGTCAATGGAGTTCGGCTCGCGATATTCCATGGGGCGAACTCCAACCGCAACGCGACGATCTTGAGAAAGCGATGTGTCAGGTTTGTACCAATTTAGCCGAGATCGAATTTGTCGCTGGCGACATGCCTGCCAAGTGGCTGCACCGCATCAATCATGATTTTCACGAGGTGAAGCTGTTTCTGGCGTCTCAAATCTTCGATGAAGCACGGCACATGGAAGTCTTTCGCAAGCGCGCGCTTGCAAACGGCGGGGGATTGCTCCGCTCCTCGCCAGATTCCGAACAACTGCTGCGTGTAATCCTTGAGGCGCCAAACTTCACCACCGGGAGCGCCCTTATGCACATCCTGGGCGAAGGCTTCGTACTGACCCTGTTCCGCAACGGCGAGATGTTCGCGCTAACTCCGGTGGAAAAAAAGATCTTCAGGCTTTGCATGCAAGACGAAGCGCGACACGTCGCATATGGTACGATGCATCTCAAATATTTCCTCGAAAAGCACCCTGAACGCGAGTCCGAAATTCACGACATCTTGCGGCGCGGCGAGGAAGCCACCTTCAGCCTTAACCAAACGCAGGATACGGTTGAAGCGCGTGCGATTCTGGCTGGCGGCGGCCTCGAGTACATCGAGGAAGGTTTCAAGAAGCTCGGCTACCTGTTCAAGAAACAAATCCACGAGTACCTGTATCGGCTTAAGATGGCGGGTATTGATCGCACCAACAAGCTGGCTATTCCGGTGGAGTTGCCGATCTGAAAAGGGCGCGCGGGTTTCCGATTACGGAGGTAACGAGCATGACATGGTTTCCCTCGAAAGAGTTTTTTGAAGAATTGCGGGCGCATGTAAATGCGAATCCCGATCTATTTCGACGGCTCGGCACGGTCGATATGACGTTGGTCGTGAAGATCGATTACGACGATTCGAGCGACTGCTACGAAATCACTTTTTCCGGCTATCGTTGCACCGGAGTGCGCCAGCTGGCGAGCGTCGCCAACGCGGCCAAGGGAGCGGTGATCCTGTCGGGTCCGTACTCGGGATGGCGCGAGATGATTGACAATATCGTCGCGAACGGTCACGCCGATCTTGAACACACGCTTAATACTCTTACCCTCCTCGATACTCCGTTGCACATCGAAGCCGACAACCAACTCGACGCCGATCTCTTCTACCGCTATCAGCAGAACCTGCAGGAGTTCTTCGACGGCGCCGGTCGGTCGGAGTCGACCGCTGAGATGAGCACCGTGCACTGAGGAGCGCGTCGGGTGCCGCAACCTCGCAGCGGCGGCTATTTCGCGCCGGACGTCATTGAGTGTGCTAAAGCATTCAGTGATGTTCCGGCGCGTTTGCACTGGGCGTCGTGGCCGGCGTTGGCTGCATCGCAGCGGCGGCCTCGCTAGGCGCGGGAATATATTCAGGCGGAAAGCTCTGCCGCCGCCAGCTTAGGATCAACAAGGTTAGCGCGCGCGCGTCGTCGATCGGCATATTGTAGTCGGGCATCTGCGTCGTTGGAGTTATCCGGCTCGCGTGCATCAGGTGCTGTACGTTCCAGTTGAAAAACGTTTTTTGGCCCGCCACGCGCGAGAAGTCGTAGAGTTCCGGATTGCTATCGCCTTCGTATGTAAGCTCCGGGCCAGTGTTGCCGCCGCGTCCTTCGATACTGTGGCAAAGGATGCACTTGCGTTTGCGTAGCAAGGTCTTGCCGCGGTTGATCACGTCCATGCCGGGAGTTGCCTCATCGTGGCGATGGCAGAAATTGCACCGCATCTGCATCATCTGATCCATCGTCAATCCTTGGCTCGCGGCAAGCGCGGGCGTAAGCATTGGATCAATCCATCCCGGCCCGCCTATGTGGGCGGCATTGACAGTTGTCGCCCATCCTTGTCCACCGTGGCACGGAGTGCATCCGAACTTCTCGAACGGGTGCTTCGCGATCAGGTCACCTGCCGGATGAGGTGTGAGCGGCTGCGCTAGCGAAGGCGGCAGTATGGCGCTCCAGTCGTAGCCTAAGTGGCAGGTTATACAGCGGTCGGTCACGGCGATCTGGGGGATCCAGATTTGCTTGATTCCAGGGATAAACTTCCGTGCTTCCTCGCCTTTGCCGTAATGACCGAGGATCTCGGGGAATTCATGCTGATAAGGTCCCCATTCGGTCCGGTATTCGCGCCAGAAACCAATCGCGACCAACCCAAAGAACAGCAGCGACATCGCGACCAACCATCCGAAGTCGCGCGCTTCGTAAGAGTCCGGTGACGGCTTCAGTGGCTGTTCCATGGCTCAATGCGCGCGTCGCGCATGGTTACATCAGGGTTGGCATAGCGGGACGAGGCATGCCGGGCCAATAGAGGCGCCAGTACGGTCCGCGTAGAAATACCCCGACGAAGATCAGGATAATGATCGCGCCGGTGATCGCGGCAAAGACCAGGTTCTGACGATTCCGATTGCGCGCAAACCACAGACCTTCCGCTTCGCGCGGAGACTGATCCAGAAATGGCCACGCCGCCAAAATCGCAAGCAGGATTCCGGGAACTAGTATTCCACCGAGCAGGGCACCGCTGACCGTGTACGGTCCAAGGTGGATCGTAGTCGAGGCAACCAGCTCTTGTAGCCATACGAAGTACCATGGCGCTTTGGCGGGATTTGGGGTGACGGCGGGATTTGCTGGCCCCTCGAGCGGGGCGTTGAACAACAGCGCCGCCGCCAGCGTGGCGTTGAATACGATCAGAAATACCAGCATCATTCGCCGGATAAGATTGGGCGACGCCGCAACCTGATCGCGCTCCTCGAGCTGCATCGAGCTGCGCACCGCGACCGAAGTGCCCACCGTGACTCCGAACAGCGAGTAGCTCTTTGCCGCCGGCGTCTCGCGCGGGGTGGAAGTTCTTGCGTTTCGAAGCGGTTCGATCGCGGCGAGGCCTCCGTCCTTGCGCACCCGCCACATATGGTACCCAAACAGTATCCACGCGAAGACCGGCAGGAAGAACACGTGCATAACATAGAATCTGAGCAACGTTTGCTGTCCGATTTGATTTCCACCGAGAAGAATCAAAGCCAGCGTGTTGCCCACGATCGGCGCCTGCCGCGCGATTCCTGTGCCGACCGTGACTGCCCAGTAAGCGAGTTGGTCCCACGGCAGCAGATAGCCGGTGAACGAAAGCAGCAACGTAGCGAACAGAAGCGCGACTCCGACCAGCCAGTTCATTGCCCGCGGGCCGCGGTAAGCGCCCGTAAAGAACACCCGTGCCATATGAATAAAGACGACCGCGACCATCCCTTCGGCGGCCCATCGATGCTGATTGCGGAGCAGACGGCCGAAGCTGACCGCGTATTCGAGATCCTTGATGCTGCCGTAAGCGCGTTCGGTTGACGGCACATAGAAGAACATCAGCATCACGCCCGTAATCGTCAAAATCGCGAGCAGTGCAGCCGAGGCCGTGCCGAGCCAGAACGAATAATTAAAATCCATGCTCGCGCGCGCGACCTTGACCGGGAACCAATGCAGCCAGAAGTTTTTAACTATGGCCTCGGAGGACTCGCGCTCGCTCGCTGGCGACCACGACCACGCGAGTGTCCGCCACAATTTTGAGAGTCGCTCGCGCATCGCCTTTTAGGCCTTCAAGTTTGGCGGCACGAAACGAAAGCCGCGTGCGACCGGCTCGGCTGTGTCGACTTGCAGGAATCCATCTGGAGACTCATTCGCTTCGAACCATGATAATGGCTGCGGCGCCGGACCGCTGATAACAGTGCCGTCAGGATTGAAACGGCTGCCGTGGCACGGGCAATCGAACTCCGTACCCTTCCACTGAACATTGCAGCCAAGATGAGTGCAGATCGCCGAAATGACGTGAAAGGCGTTGGCGTTGCGAATGACGTAGAGGCGATGCGCTGCGTCGAAGGTATACCCGACCGGGTAGTCATGCGGCCGCTTGAGATTGAATTTGCGCGGCGGCTCGTAGAGTACATTGGGAAAGAACGCGCGTCCCGCCGCTCCCAACTGCGCGAGAAATGCCGCCAGCACTGAACCCTTGCCGACGATTCGCAAAAGCCTGCGCCGATCTGTGTTCACCGCTGGATCGTCTCCTTGAATTCGAACCGTTCCATAGTTATGGCCGAGGTTGGACATCGCACCGCGCAAAGTCCGCAACGGATGCACTTGGCCTCATCGTAAAGGAACAGGCTCGCGACCGGTGCAATCGTCATCCCCGCAATCCGAGCCGGGTCGGCCAGATCGCTCGAGTCCGCGAAGCGCAGACAATGCTCAGGGCATACGTCAATGCATCGGTTACATAGGATGCAGGCCTGCGAGTTGTAGATCGGATGCACGTGGCAGTAGAGGCATCGCGAAGCCTGCGTCTGCGCCTGTTCGGTCGAGAGCCGCGATTCGACTTCGGTAATTCCGGTCCGCCGTCCCAATTCGACGATCGGGATCGAGCGCGGAATCTGCTCGTATTGCGGCGGCATCGAGTACGTGTCGGTCGGGAGTTCTTCGATGTTCACGTGGAGGTACGGCATGCCTGCAGAAACTTCGCGCAGGTACCCGTCGATCGAACGCG
>JAJZAG010000239.1 GCA_021799555.1 Deltaproteobacteria bacterium
CCCGCGCCACCGTCAAGCGGATGGCCAAACGCGCCGTTTACGATCGCGACGCGATCCACTCGATCCTCGACCGCGCGATCGTCTGCCACGTCGGCTTTATAAGCGCAGGCGCGCCGTCCGTGCTCCCCACCCTGCACGCGCGGATCGGCGAGCGCCTGTACCTGCACGGCTCGGCCGCAAGCCACATGCTGCGCACCGCGGCCGCGGGCGCCGAGATTTGCGTGACCGTCACGATGATTGACGGACTCGTGCTTGCGCGCTCCGCATTCCATCATTCGGTCAATTACCGCTCTGCGGTGATATTCGGCCGCGCCGCGCGCGTTGACGAACGCGGGCGG
This sequence comes from Deltaproteobacteria bacterium, assembly GCA_021799555.1. Taxonomy (GTDB): domain Bacteria; phylum Desulfobacterota; class Binatia; order Binatales; family Binataceae; genus JBARDN01. Next base: position 339 of record JAJZAG010000239.1, read on the forward strand.
AAGCTTGCCGCGATGCGCGCGCTGGTCGAGCATATCGCGCCGGGACGATGGGCCGGCACGCGCGCGCCCAACGACGACGAGATCGCGCGAACGCTGATCCTCGAGTTACCAATTGTCGAGGCGTCGGCGAAGATCCGCACCGGCGGCCCGGTCGACGACGAAGCCGATTACGACCTGCCGCACTGGGCCGGCGTGATTCCACTAACTATGACGGCTGCTGCGCCAAAGGCCGACCCGCGGCTACCGCCGTCGATCCCGATGCCATCTTATGTCGCCGTGTATCGCACGCCCGACGAGCGGGCGTAGGCCGCGCAGGAGGATGATCGATGTATATCCCGAAGGCCTTCGAAGTCTCCGAGCGGCGGACGCTGCACGAGTTTATCGAGGCGCACAGCTTCGCCACAATCGTCTCGAACGGCGAAGGTGGAATGGTCGCGTCGCACTTGCCGCTGATGCTCGAGCGCGCGGGCGCGGCGAACGGGACGTTGGCGGGGCATTTCGCGCGCGCCAACGATCATTGGCGACAGCTCGAGCATAATCGCGATTGTCTGGCGATCTTCAGCGGTCCGCATTCCTATATATCGCCGACATGGTATGCGAACGCACCGGCCGTCCCGACCTGGAACTATGCCGCGGTGCATGTGTACGGCAGGGCGCGGATTATCGACGATCCCGTGTGGGTTACCGGACTGCTGGACCGGATGATCGCCGTGCATGAAGCGCGGCTCGACAAGCCGTGGCCGGGAATTCTGCCGGTTGAGTTCCGCGCTAAACTCACTCAAGCGGTGGTAGGCTTCGAAATCAGGATTGAACGAATCGAGGGCAAGTTCAAGCTCGGACAGAATCGCCCGCTCGAAGACCAGGTCGGCGCATTGCGCAACCTTGAGATCAGCGCGAATCCGGGCGCGCGCGCACTGGCTGATTTTACGCGGCGGCATTTAGCGCTCGCGGACCCACAGAGCGAACCCCTCGCGCACGCCGACGTTTCGACCCGAGCGCCGCACCATTGAGCGCCTGTGTTTCCCGGCTTGCGCTGCTTTTAGCGCGCGGCTTATATATCAACCGTCAGGCGTCCCGGTCAGCCGGCCGACAAGATGTTCGCGCGGCCAGGCGGATTACCCGCGACGCCGCGATCGGAGGATTCAATGGATTTCAAATTCAGCGCGGATGACGAGGCGTTTCGCCGTGAATTCCGCTCCTGGCTCGAAGCCAACGCACCCAAGCGCGAGCACAGCGTCGAAGACGATCTTGGTCCGATTCGCGAGTCCGGCGGCGAAGATTGGCAGCGCCGCCTTGAATGGCACAAGAAGATGCACTCGGGCGGATGGGTTGGAATCAGTTGGCCCAAGGAATACGGCGGACGCGGCGCCAGCATTATCCAGCAGCTCATCTATAACGAGGAGCTCGGCCGCGCCAACGTTCCTCAACTCGTCAACGGACTTGGAATCATGCTGGTCGGCCCGACCCTGATTCATTGGGGCACCGAAGAGCAGAAAAAACGCTACGTACCAAAAATTCTGTCCGGCGAAGAAATCTGGTGCCAAGGCTATTCAGAACCGGGCTCAGGCTCCGACGTTGCATCTCTGCAGACGCGCGCGGTCGAAGAGGGCGATTATTTTATAATCAACGGACAGAAGGTCTGGACTTCCGATGCGCATCACGCGGATTACTGCATCCTGCTGACCCGAACCGACCCAAGCGCGCCCAAGCACAAGGGGATCAGCTATATCGTGGTCGACATGCACTCGCCGGGTGTGACCGTTCGTCCGCTGGTGCAGATTACAGGCGACGCAAATTTCAACGAAGTCTTCTTCGAAGACGTAAAGGTTCCGAAGAAGAATCTTGTCGGCGAGAAGAATCAGGGCTGGCAAGTCGCGATCACCACCTTAATGTTCGAGCGGTCCGGAATCGGGGGCGGACGCGACATGCTGGGCGAAGTGCGGGATCTGGCGCATCTGGCACGCGCGGTTCAGATCAATGGCAAAAGCGCGTGGGATCATTCGAGCGTTCGCCAGAAAATTAGCGGGTTCGCCGCCGAGGCGCTCGGACTCAAGTACACGGGCTATCGACAGCTTACGCGCCGGCTTAAGGGACTGCCGCCCGGACCGGAAGGCTCCGTGCTCAAGCTCGGGACCAGCGAGCTTAATCTCAAGATGAACAAGTTCGCGATGGAGTTGCTCGGACCTTACGCGCAAATTGAGTTCAAGGCGCCCTTCGCGGTTGACAAGGGCAAGTGGTCGTACCGGATGCTGGCGTCGCGGGCACTGACTATCGCCGGAGGAACCAGCGAGATTCAGCATAATATCATCGGCGAACGCGTATTGGGGTTGCCGAAAGGCTATTAATCTCACCGGCGGGAATAAGCGATAAAAGGGCAGCCGGGACCGGCTGCCCTTTTCGTTTTCTTTATCACGCACGCGAATTGTCCGTGCAATGAAGGAGCTCCGATGGAAGGAAAGCTGGTCAGACTCCGCGGCTACGAAAGAAGCGACCTCGAGGCGATAATGAAGTGGATCAACGACGAGGAAGTCACGCAGTTCCTCGGCGGCGAGATCCTAGCGCTGCCGCAATCATCGATCGCCGAAATGAAATTTATCGAATCGGCCGCCGAGCGTCCCGCGCTGGCCGCGGATCGATCGTTGGTGATCGAGACGGTCGCGGACCGCAAATATCTTGGCGGCGTTGCTTTCCACGGCATCAACTGGCACAACCGCGCGGCTGGAGTAGGTATCGTGATCGGCGACAAGAGCTATTGGGGCCGCGGTTACGGAAGCGACGCGATGCGGGTCTTGATGCGGCTTGGGTTCGACAAGCTCAACCTGCATCGTCTATGGCTGCACGTGTACGAGTTCAATCAGCGCGCGATCGCATCGTACGAGAGATGCGGCTTCAAGCGCGAGGGCGTGCTGCGCAAAGAGCGGTTTCATAAGGGCGCATATTACGACACGATCGTGATGGGAATTCTGGTCGACGAGTACCGCGCCATGAATCCATAGCAAGCATTCACTTCCCGATACCGATCAGCGTCGCGCCGACCGTGCCACGACCGCTATTGTCAATGACCGTAAACGTACCGACGCGCTTGCCACGGGCGGAAGGCGTAAACGAGAGGGCGTAAGCGCATCGCTGGTGCGGTGCGAGAGCGCCCGAGCAGGTACTCGCGGCGCTAACGATCGCGAAATCGCCGGACGCCGAAGCGCCCTCGAGCGTGATCGTCGCCCCGCGCCGATTCACCAGCGTAATCCGTTTCAACTTCGCGGTGTTCGTCGATGTACCGAGCGCTGCTTTGCCAAACCGCACCACGCGCGGACGCATGTCGAGTATGGCATCAACCGGAGTAGGATCCGGCGTGGGAGTGGCCACGAGGGTGGGCGTCGCAGTAGCGGTCGACGTTGGCGTTGCGGTCGAGGTCGCGGTCGCAGTTGCGGTAGCAGTCGGCGTTGCTGTCGGTGTAGCAGTGAACGTCTCCGATGCGGTTGGCGTGGAACTCGCTGTCGGAGTCGCCGATGAGGTGGGCGTACTCGTCGCCATGCTGGTCGGCGTCGCCGAGGGCGTAGCGGTGGGGCCGGCGCCGGCAATCTCGAAAACACCGCGCCCGAAAGATCCGGCAAAGATGATGCCGTTGTGGTTTTGTTCAAGGTCAAAGATGGGCACCGCGGGAATCGTTCCGAGATTGTACGGCAACCAATCGGCGCCGCCGTCCGTGCTTCGGAAAACGCCGATGTCAGTGCCGGCAAGAAGTGTGTCTCCGGTCGGATCGGTCGCGTCCACCAGGATGCGCAGGACCGGAATATCCGGCAGCGCGTTGGCCGGTGGCGGAATTTCATTATTTGGATTTCCATCGACCTGCGTCCAAGTCGCGCCGAAATCATGCGTCGCGAATACGTGCCCAATCTGCGTTGCCGCGGTAAATCCTGAGACGCTCAGGTAGGCGGTCGCATAATCGTAGGGATCAATTGCGACTCCCGTCGCTTGGGTGTCGGTGGGCAGCACGAGCGGCGACAGGTTGGCGGTCACATCCGTCCATATCGCGCCTTGCGGATTCGCGCCGCTCACCTGGACGTTTTCCCCGGCGGTGACCATCAGGCGCAACGGTGTTGGCCACACTGTAGTATTGGTTTCCATCGCAAGCGCGTAAGCCTTGGTGTGATCGGAAGGAGCGATCTCGAGGTCTTCGAGGGCGCAGCTTCCGTTGCCGCATCCGCCCGTCAAATCCTGCGTCGTCTCGGCTGTCCAGGTAATTCCGCCGTCGCTCGACGCGTAAACCTTGTGCGCGCCAAACAGCACGCTGCCCGGCTGCGCCGGATCGGCCACCATAGGAGGATAGAAGCCCGCTCCCGCGTCGCCGTTCGACGCCATTGCGGCACGGAGCGAGGCGGTCGGCGCCGCGGATATCCACGAAGAGCCGCCGTCGCTCGAAGCGGCGATTGCGGGACCTGCGTCGAGGGTCGCGAAGCTATGATAAGCGAACGACGGATCAGTCGGATCGAAAATCGCAAATGCACCGTCGAGCGCATCGACCTGTCCCCACGCCTCATCAAGCGGCATCGCGATGTTCCCGCGCCCCGTTCCATTATCCGCCATCCCGGCCAGCGCCAATGAGTTGTCGGTTGGATGGGGGCCAACCGATTGAACTTCTTCAGCGCCGATCGAAGAATTGAGTCCGGTCCAGGAACTGCTTGAAGAGTCAAAGTAAAATACGCCGCCATCGTTGCCGAGATAGAAGCTGTGCGCGCTCTCCGGATCGAACGCTATCGCGTGTTGATCGGAATGGGTACCACCGTTTTGCGCCAGGAATGTCCAGTCGCCACCCGAATCCGTGGAACGGTAAATACCCACTGCTCCGAATATCACCGTGTCTCCCGTCGCGTCAGCAGGATCGATAGCGAGCGTCTGATCGAACATCGAAGCCGAGACATTCGCCGGCGACGTCCCGTCAATCACGACGCCTCCGCCAAGATCAGCGCTCGGAACGATCTCCGGCGTCCACGTGAGGCCGCTATCCGAGGATTTGAAAAACCCGGCAAACTCGTTTCCGTCAGGAGCGCCGAGGAGCGCATAGACAATTCCCGCGCGCGCCGCGATACTGGCGCGGCCGATTGTTCCCGCGAAACCCGGGAACGCCACCTGGCTCCATGACGCGCCTGAATCGGTCGATCTAAAAACTCCCGTCCATTGAATCGCCGCGTACAGGTTACTTGGTATCGCAGGATCAATTACTAATTGCGTCGCCGGACAGGGCTGATTCGAAAAATACGCGCAAGTGCCGAATGTACCCAGTGGATACGTGCTCCAGCTAACTCCGCCATCGCTCGAGCGCCATACTCCCATCTGATTCCACTGCGTCTCGATCCATCCCGCCTGTGCGCGATTCGCGCTCGATCCATAAGTTACCGCCGCGAAGATCGTGCGGGGATTGGTCTGCGTGTCAATCACGAGACTGCCAATCGACGCTCCGTCGAACTCGGTCGCGCCCAGTTGCGTCCACGACGAACCCAAGTCCGAAGAAACGAAGATGCCTTCACCGTAGTAGGAATCATTTGAACCGTCGCCCTCGCCGCTCGCGACATAGAGCGTCGGATTCGGCGCCGTGCTCGTGTCGAGCGCGATCGCACCGATCGATAGCGTCGGCTCGGAGTCGAAGATTGGCGTGAATCCGGAG
>JAJZAG010000240.1 GCA_021799555.1 Deltaproteobacteria bacterium
GGTGGTGGTCGAGTCGCAGGGGCGCCGGCGCGATTTCGACAACGCGCGTTCCGATCTGCTGATTCCCGCGATTTTGCAAATCTCCGCCGATTCGACGAAGCACATCTATTTCACCGTCGGTCACGGTGAGCATGATTTGTACGATACCGACCGCAGCAGCGGCTTTTCGGAGTGGCGCGGCCTTCTTGAGCAGAACAACTACCAGGTTGACAATATCTCGCTCTTCGCGAGCGGCGTGCCCGACGATTGCAAGGTGCTGGTCTCGCTGGGTCCCCGCAAGGATTTCCTGCCCGAAGAACTTGCCGAACTCGCCAAGTATCTTGCCGTGGGCGGCAAGTACGTCGCGATGATCGACCCATATGGATCGCCGAGCCTGGTCAAGTTCCTCCAGCAGTACGGAATGAGCTTCACTGATCAGGTCGTTGTTGATCCCGCTTATCGGCTCACGGCCGGCGAGATTTTAACCACGCAGATCCCGTTGCGCTCCGAAGACAATCCGATCAGCCGCGCGATGGCCGCGCCGGCCGTTTTCTCGCTGGCGCGCGGAGTCGATATCACCCTGAAGGTTGGAGCGGCGGCGCCCGATAATCTTCGCGTCGCGCAGGAAAGCGAGTTTTTGCGCTCCTCGCATGAAAGTTGGGCCTCGGGCGATCCCAAGGCGCTGACTACGGGCATTACGGAGTACCAGTCTCCGCGCGACGTTAAGGGACCGATTCCGGTAGGATCCGAAATCGACTATACGCCGACAATCGATCCGCACATCTCGATACAGCGGATGACGCGTTTGGTCGGATTCGGAACTTCTGTGTTCGCCTCGAATCAATTCATCGAGATGCTCGGAAATCGCGACCTTGCAGTCAGCCTGATCAACGAGCTCGCCGGCGACGAGATGCTGATCGCAAGCCGCGAGCGGCTGGTTCAGGCGGAAACGGCCGGATTCTACGTAACCAGCCAGGAATCCAACTGGCTCGCCTACCTGGCCGCTGGATTCGAAACGATCCTGCTGCTGATGATCGCCGTCGCCGTGTTCGTGCGCAGGAGGTTTTTCGCGTGAGCATCCGATCGGCGTTCGTACTTACGATTGTCTTCATCATTTTGCTCCCGATTTATCTCTGGGGCCGTCCCGAGACGAAGCAGGATCTCGCCCTGAAGGAAAAACAGGAGAGCCTCCTCAAGATCGACGGGATCGACTCGCTCACGCTGGTCCGCGGCAACGAGACGGTTCAACTTCAGAAGACCCCCGACGGAAAGCTCTACACCGTCGCCCAGCCGCCGAGCGCATTTATCCCGCAGGACCTGATGCAGGCGACCGTGGCGCTGCTGGTGAACGCCAAGCAGGTCGAAGTGGTAGCCGAGAACCTCAACGATCTCTCCCAGTTCGGTCTCGACCATCCCAAGACCACCATGACGATTGAGGCGAAGGGCAAGCCGCAACCGATCAAGATCCTGTTTGGCGGCGAGAATCCGACCCGGACCGCGATCTACGCGGAAATTGTCGGCATCCCAAAGGTTTTCCTGCTCGGACGCAACCTCGAGTACTACCAATCGCTGATGTTTCAGTGGGTCGAGGGCAAGCAGGGCAAGAATGCCTGAGCGCGGGCCGCGCCAATTCAGCCGCCGGTCTCGACCGCCGTCAATTTGTCCGCTATCTCAGCCGCGCTGACAATTCCCTTTTCCTCGATCGTTCGCTCCAGCGCGCGCACGAAGTGCTGAGAGTATTCACCCGGATTCGCGGTGCCGTCGCGCTCGCGCGCTCGATCCGAAGCGCCCACTTCTTCTATCAGCCGGGTGCGAAACTCGTCCCGCGAAAACCTTCCCGCTTCGCTGAGTCCGAGCGCGAGCGCGAATGCGCGCGCTTCCCACGGCGCGCTGAAGGTGATTCCGGCCCCGAGCCCGACCCTATCGAGCAGATTCGCAATTCGCCGATCGCTCATCGCGCGCCTCGCCGACCGCCCGCGCGCGACGGCGCAAGCACCTTGCCGACGCCGATCATTGAGTCGCGCGTAACGATATCCGCAAGCTCGGCCTCGGTCATCGATTTAGTTCCCGCCGGACGCTCGGGAATCACGATATAGCGCTGTTCCGCGCTTGAATCCCAGACCCGCACTTCGACCTCGTCGGGAATGACGACTCCGAACTCGCGCAACAGGCCGCGCGGATCCTTAACCGCGCGCGACCGGTAGGCGAAGCTCTTGTACCACGCCGGCGGAAGCCCGAGCACCGGCCACGGATAGCATGAGCACAGTGTGCACACGACCAGGTTATGTACGCGCGCAGTGTTTTCCACCGCGACCAAATGGCCGCCCTCAGGTCCGGCGATTCCAAGCTCCGCACACGCCGCTACCGCGTCGGTCATCAGGCGGCGATGAAACGCGCGATCGCACCACGCCCGCGCGACCACTCGCGCGCCGGCCCGCGGTCCAACGGCATGCTGGTAGGTCTCGATAATTTCATCGAGCCGTGCCGAGTCGACCAGTCCCTTCTCGACCAGCAGCTCCTCAAGCGCTTTGACCCGCGCGGCGGGACCGTGCGGATTGGGATCGTGGCGATGGTCATCGCTCATCGCGGATTCCTTTTTCGCTTTGATTTAATCGCGCTCGGCGGCGGATTGGCCGCCTGTTCGAGATAATCTTCCCACAGGTCGATAAGGACGCGGTCGTGCGCATTCGCCGTCTCGCCGAACAATTCACGAGCTCGGAATTCCACGCTGTAAACATGCTGGTGTACCTCGCCCGCATGGTGCGCATTCGTGTCGGGGAACACGTAGATGCCGCGGTCGCGGCGAATCACGCCGATTTTGCCACGCACGTAACGTGGACTGCGCGTATGTCCGGCGGGATTGATATTGCGCGCCCGCACGCGATCGCCGGTGCGGAATTTCGCCCGCTCATCCTTCGCACGGTGCCTTCTCGATTCGACGCGGGCCGCGGCTGCCGGGGCGACCCCCGGATGCCCCGTGCGCGCGTCAATTTCCGCCCGGGTCACGATGCCTCTGTCGGCAAGTATCGTCTCGACCGCGTCAAGCCATCGCGCGTAGTACGATGCGGCGAGATACCGCGCCGGATGAATTCGTTCGATTGCGTGGCGGAATTCGTCGGCGTTGGAGCCGGCGCGTGCGATAACGGAGTTGGTCAGCGCGAACACTCGCGCTTCCCAATCAGAATGGAACGGCGTATATCCGGCCTCGCCGCGATCGATTTCGCCAAAGCCGTCCATCCCGCCCATGTCGTGAATTCCGTTCATCGCTCGCTCGCGCCACGCCGGCGCCGGATGCGATTATCCGCGCGCGCGAGCGCCTACGGCAAGCGCGCCGCGGGCTCAAAGTTCGAATTGGGATGCGGCGCGGGCGTAGCGCGGGTCTTCGCGATGGTTGCGATCGGGGTCGCATCCTCGTGCGAGCGCCGAAAAATAAGTGAAGAGCTGGAGCGAAAGGATAATCGGGAATACGCTCGTCGCCTCCTCGCGCCCCGCAACGCGAATAACGCGTTCGGCGTATTTGGGCAGTTCGTTTTCCGCCTCGGTTACTATCGCAAGCCGCGCCGCGCCGATCTCTCCCGCCGCGCGCGCCGCCTGCACGATGCGGTGCGATCCGGCGTCACCGGTCGAGATGAGCACCAGGAGCGTTTCGGCGTCGAGCGATGCGATCGGTCCGTGCAGAAACTCCTCGGTCTCGAGTCCCTCCGCGTAAGTGAAGGTCGCCTCCTTGAGCTTGAGTGCGCCTTCGCGTGCGCAGGCGTAAGCCGGTCCCGCGCCGATCAGCAGGATTCTGCGGCGGGTCCGAAACTCCTCGGCCGCGGCGCGCTCGGCCGACGGCTGCGCGATCCGGCGCGAAAAGCGCGCTGGAACTTCCGCGAATTCGCGGCGCGCTGATTCGGCGCGGTCGCGCCGACCGCGGAAAATAGCCGTCGCAGCCGCGATCTCGAACAGCACCGCCATCGCGCCGGTCAGACTCTTGGTATGCGCGCCCGATTTCTCTTGCGGCGTCGTGACGAAAACAAAATCGGCGGCACGCGCGCCGGCGCGCGGATCTTCGCCGCAAATCGCGGCTTTGACTATCCGATCAAGGTTGCCGTCCGCCGCCAAGGACGGCGCAAACACCGGCCAGCCGCGATGCGAGATCGCGACGACCGCTGCTCCCGAATCAAGACCCTTCGCGTAGTGCATCAGCTCGAAGGAGTTTTGCGCGCGCGCCGAATCGACTCCTCCAATCGCGCGCATCCAATATTCGCCAAGCATCGCCGCGTGAAGCGAGCTTCCAATCCCGGCGAGTACTATCACGGGCGCGTCGGCAAGCCGGCGCGCAAGCCGCTCCGCCGCATCCCGATTACGGGCCGACGCAGCAGCGAGCGCGTCCGCTTGCTCGCGGATATGCTCCCACATGAAATATGGATGCGCCGTTCGTATCGCAGCGGTTGATTCTTCCGGTTTGCAATTCATGTCGGTTACGCCCGCGCAGTCCGCTCAAAGAATCCCGCGCGAGGTTCTCGCGTGGGTTGATATGCCAAATCGGACGCGCGCTTGAAGCGCCACGGCGCCCAATAGTAGCCTCGATACCTGTCGGCGTGATCGAGAATCAAAATATACCGTGGCCCATCGATCTGCGCGTCAGCGGCATCGCGGCGGCGTGCTGGGCCATCTATCTTGCACACTCCGCTATTATCGGAGATCCGATGATCGACGCGGCCGCGCCGGTACACGCCGTTATCGGAGGGCTCTTGTTCTACGGCTCGCAAGCGCGCGTCGTCTTTCTGATTGAGGCGGGAATTTTCTGGGCCTTCGCGGTCGGCCTGATCGCAGGGAAACGATGGGGCCTGTTGCTCGCGCTGTCCTACATGGCCGAAGTCGTGATGAGCCATCTCATCTTTATCGTCGCATACCTTGATAACCGCAACGAATGGAATCACGTTCACCTTGCGGCCGACGAGGGCCCTTTCTTCGTGCTCGTCACGTTATATTTGTGGATTCGCGCCTGCGACCTGATCTTCAGCGGCACGCGCGAGCGCGAAAAAAGAGACGCGGCGTAAGAGCGGCGCGGCGCACGCCTCGATCGGACGTTCATTTCAGCTTCGCAGCATCAAGCCGCCATCCGCGCGAATTCCGGCGCCGGTGACGTAGGCCGCGTCGTCGGAGGCGAGAAACAGGATCACCTTGGCCATGTCTTCGGGCTGTCCCAGGCGGCGCAGCGCGGTCTTCTTCTCCCATACTTGGCGAATCTCTTCGCGGTCGAAGTTTGCGCGCGTCATCCCGGTATAAATCGGTCCGGGCATGAGGTAGTTGCAGCGAATCCCGTGCTTGCCGTACTCGAGCGCGACGGTGCGCGTCAGCCCGGCCACTCCCGCTTTGGACGAACAATACGCCGCCAATCCGTAGTCGGTGACTTCCGCCATCACCGATGCGACGTTGACGATCGCGCCGCCACCCGCCTTGATCAACTCGGGAAGCGCGCGCTTGATCAGCATGAACTGGCCGCGGACGTTGACCCCATGCACGCGATCCCATTCGGCCAGCGACAGCTCTGCGACTAATGCGTTGGTACCGGTGCCCGCGTTGTTGACCACCGTCGTAAGCTTGCCGAATCGCTCGAGGGCAAGCTCGACGAGGCGCGCCGCCGTGTCTTCACGGCTGATATCGGCGGCCAGCGCGGCGGATTTCGCGCCCGTCCCCTCGAGCATCTTCTGGGTCTCGGCGCTTGCCTGCTCGGAAAGGTCGCTGTGTACGATGCTCGCGCCTTCCCGGGCGAGCAACAATGCGGTCGCGCGTCCGATTCCCGATCCCGCGCCAGTAACGATTGCCACTTTGCCCAACATTCTGTCAGCCATGAGATCACTCCGTCATTCGGATGCGGTTGATTTTACGGAAGCGCCCCTCGAGATTGATACGCGTGGGCGGCGGCGCTGGTCAAATTCGGAATGGTTTGGTGGCGGCGGTAGGAGTCGAACCTACGACACTGCGGATATGAGCCGCATGCTCTGACCAACTGAGC
>JAJZAG010000241.1 GCA_021799555.1 Deltaproteobacteria bacterium
CGCGCCACTTCCCGGCACCCGCACCGGATGCTTGATCGATCGCGCCGCACCACAGTATAGCTCCAGTCAGGAGCGAGCCCGAATAGCCGCTCACCCAAGGAGTTGGAACGCGATGCTTCACACCCCGATTTGCGATCTGTTTGGAATCAAGTACCCCATCCTGCTTGCCGGAATGGGTGGCGTGGCGATGCACAAGCTCGTCGCCGCCGTTTCGAACGCTGGCGGCTTGGGTGTGATCGGAGCGGCATCGCTTGCACCCGACGAATTGCGCGCCGAAATCCGCAAGACCCGCGAACTTACCGACAAGCCGTTTGCCGTCGATCTACTCGCGCCGATTCCCGACATGATGCGTCCGCACATGCCTGTTATGATCGAAGAGAAGGTCCGCATCTTCGTTGCCGGACTCGCCGTCCCGACCGAGTTCATCAAGACGATGCACGAGCACGGGATGAAGGTCGTCGCGATGTGCGGCAAAGTCCATCATGGCCTAAAGGCGCAAGCTGCCGGCGTCGATGTGGTCGTCGCGCAAGGCACAGAGGCAGGAGGACACACCGGCGAGATTGGGATGCTCTCGCTGGTGCCTCAGATGATCGACGCACTCAAGATCCCCGTGCTCGCCGCTGGCGGAATCGCCGACGGCCGCCAAATCGCCGCCGCGCTAACGCTTGGTGCGCAGGGTGTCGTGATTGGGACGCGCTTTATCGCGACACCCGAGGCGCAGGCCGCCGATGTATATCGCGATGCGATTCTCAGGGCACATGAAGACTCGACAATCCGCACTCGGTGCTACACCGGCAAGCCCTGCCGCGTGATTCGCACGGCTTATGCGATGGAATGGGAGCGCGACCCGTCGAAAATCAAGCCGTTTCCTGAGCAGGGAATGATCTCGCGGCGCAACGGTGTCATGAACTATACGGGGACTCGGCAGGGAGTCGCCGATCCCGAGCGAACTTTTATGCCGACTGGGCAAGGCGCTGGCCTAATCAAGGAGATCAAGCCCGCTGCGCAGGTTTTCGCCGACCTGCTTCACGAGACCGAAACCGCTTTCGCGCGTGCCTCGGAATTGAGTGCCGATCACTCCGCAATGCAGCATTCGTCCGCCCCTGTGCGCTAGGCGCGGCCATCCACGCGGCGCGACGTTCATAATTTTATCGGATATGTCGCGCCACAACATTGCGCGAGCAACGGCTAAAAAGCTATGCGCACCGGCTCCTCAAGTCGCAATCAATAATGTCAAGGGAAATTAGAGAGCAGAGGCGCGGCGACGGCGCTGCTCTTTGCGACGGCGGCGCTGTGCTTCAGAGCGCTTACGCTTGCGGCGGACGCTGGGCTTCTCATAAAACGCCCGCTTCTTCATTTCCTTGAACACCCCCTCCTTCGCCAACTTGCGCTTTAGCACGCGCATCGCCTGATCGAGGGAGCCTTCAACTCGTATTTCCATAGTTCTCCTTACGCGCGCATTTTAGCCTATCGACATTAAGTCTCTCCTTCGCCAGAGTCAACCGCCCAGTCCCAGCGGGCGAGAGCCTTGGGGTTTGGCACGATTAAGGGCATTGCTGAACAGCTTCAACGCTACCGCTGCGCTCTGGTAAATGATACGGGATACCGGCGGTGCGCGATCGCTCACGCCGACAGCTTTTTCATAGGAGCCCTACGATGGATTTGCAACTCAACGGGAAAGTCGCGATGGTCACCGGCGGCAGTCGTGGACTCGGCCTCGCGATGGCCGAGACGCTCGCTGCGGAAGGTATGTCGGTCAGCATCTGCGCGCGTGACGCGAAGGCGGTTAATGCCGCCGGACTGCAGATCGATGATATCACGGTCCGCAGTGGCGGACGCGCCGGCAAAATGCACCTCGTCGGCGATGTCACGCGCGTGGCTGACATGGAAAAATGGGTCGGGGGCGTTGCGCGCGAATTCGGCCGGATTGACGTGTTGGTGAACAACGCCGGCGCGGCGCGCCCGGGCGCTATTGCCGAGTTACCAGATTCGGCGTGGCAGGAACAGTTCGATCTCAACCTTTTTGCCGCCGTGCGCCTTTCCCGGCTCGTCGCGCCGCACATGGAAAATCAGGGCGGCGGGTCGATTATCAATATCGGATCGATCTACGGGCGCGAGTCGGGAGGGCCGCTGACTTACAACGCATCGAAAGCCGCTCTGCATTCTTTCAGCAAGCTTCTCGCGCGCGAATTCGCGGCAAAGAAAATTCGCGTTAACACAGTCGCCCCAGGTTCGATCCTCGTCCCCGGCGGAAACTGGGAACGCCGATTCAAGGAGAACCCTGCGTTCGAAAAGGATTTCCTCTCGCGAGAAATGCCGGCCGGTCGGCTCGGTACTGCGACTGAAGTCGCTTACGCTGTCGCGATGCTTGCGTCGCCGCGCGCAAGCTGGATAACAGGCGCCAATATTCCCGTTGATGGCGCACAGGGTCGCTCGATCCTGTGAACGCGCGAGTTAGCCGGCTCACGCCGATAAAAGTTGCTCTCACCGCCGCCGCGGTGCTCGTCGCCGGCTGCGCTGCGCCACTTCCCACGACGCAGCTTCCACCGACGCGCTTGGTCGCGCCGGCCCTTGAGTTTCCACAGTTCCGCGACTATCGGGGAATTGTCGATTGCCGCATGAAGAGCGCGGGCCTCGGCGAGTCCAAGCTCGCCGATCTCGCGCGCAACGCACAAATCGATTTTGTGACTATCGCAGACCCTGCGAATAAAGGCAGCACCGATTATGGAATCGGTGGTTTCACTTCCCAGATACTGTTCATCCCCGGCGCTGCGTTCCGAATCGCCGGCGGCGAGATAATCGGTGTAAATCTGCATCAGCCGGTCGACACGTCGCTACCACCGACCGAGCTTATTGGTGCGATCCACGATCAGGGCGCGCTCGCGATCGCCGCTGAAGTACCGAGATTCGAGTCGTCGAGCAACTACGCGCTGGCTGACGCGATGGAAGTGTATAATCAGAATGAGGCATTCGACAACATCAGTTCAACCGCACTCTTCTGGCGCGCAATTTTTCTTTCGACCGATCGCTTTCTGCTCGATCTTGCCCCGCGCAGCAACGTGAGTCTCGCCCTGTACGACGCGATGACCGCCGGAGCGCGGATCACGCTTGTTGCAGGGATGGGCGCTCCAGACAATCTGACGGTGATGGGCTCGAAAGTTGGCAGCTTCGACCAACTCTTTCTCTTTTATGCCACTCATCTGCTCGCTACCGATCGCAGTATCGATTCGTTGATTGACGCGATGCGGCGGGGCCGAGCCTATGTGAGTTTCGACATCCTTGGCTACGTGGGCGACTTCGCGTTCTACGCGCAAAGCGGCGACAGCAAAACGATGATGGGCGACGAGGTCCACTTGTCCGACGGGCTTGCACTCAAGACCGAGCTTCCCGGCAGGGCTGGTCGGATCGTGATGCTCAAAGACGGCGCAGAGGTAGCCTCAATCACCGACGCGGCGGAATTCGCATTTGCGCCCAAGACGCCGGGCGCGTATCGAGTCGAAGCGTGGCGTCGCGGCCATCCATGGATTCTTGCGAATCCGGTTTACGTCCGCTGACCAAGCGCCGCCGGCGGATTCGAGCTAGGTACGCTGGCACCGGCATCATGTGAGGGATCGGCTATGGGAAAACAACCAATCTCGATTTTAATTCTCGTGGCGGCGATTGTCTTCCTCTCCGGATGCGGCGGCGTCGCACAGGATAATCCCGACTCCCGAATAGCAAGTCTGCAGGACGGTATAACTACCTATTCGCAGGCGCTCGCATCAATGGGCAAGCCCTATCAAGACTACGGCCATCAGGACGGCAGCCGCACGGTCGTCTACCTGATAAATGAACAACAAGCCGATGCGAGCGCCCACGTTCCAGTCCTCGGCCCGTTCATGGGTACCATCGCCCAGGTCCGAAACAAAATAACACTGAATTTCGACTCCGCTGGCGTCCTCACCAGTCACTCGTCGGAAATAGCCCCCGCCTCTCCGCCGCCGCAGTAGTAGTACTGAGTCGTCATCAATACGCGAAAACAGCCACACGAATGGCTCATCGCGAGCGCGCTCGATAACTGAGCATCAACGCGGGGGTGGGCGATGCGTCGCGATCCACCAGGTATTGCCGTCGGGATCCTTGATGCCGCAGACGCGGTCGCCCCAGCTATGATCTGCGGGCTCGCGCACGGAGGTTGCGCCCTTGCTGAGTGCGCGGCGATAAGTCGCGTCAGCGTCCGGGACATAAATCCAGATCGCGGATTTCATCGAGTCGTCCGTCCAGTAGCCTTTGCCGATAAGCAGCCTCGAGTCACCGATCTCGACCTCGGCGTGCAGATTTCCGGCCGTGCCGGGCGTTGGGGCCTGCGTCACTTGCGCATCGAAGACGCTCGTTACAAATTCGATCGCCTCACAGCCGCCGTGCAGTACGGTGGTCAGAGTGTGATGGCCCGGTTGAATATACTCTGCCTCGCCGCTCATTGGATCTGACCTCCGTCGAGAAGCGAATCGCCGAATGGCTCAGGGATGCTCAGGCGGTTCAGTGAGAGCGCCGGTTTTGTGCGCGTCGGTGGGTGCTGGCACGATAGCGCTTGGCTTTGACATCGGGCGCATGACGGGAACTTTCTCGTGCAGCTCTTCGCCGCGGAGCATTAGGTACGGACCTGACAGTACAAACGCAGTCGCGAATGCAAACGCGGTCAGTTGCGGCAGCGCAAACAGCAACGCAATTGCCAGCAATACGCCGATCATGAGTTCGATCTGGGCGCGATGATTGAAATCGAGGCCTTTGAAGCTCGGGTATGGTACGCGCGAGATCATCAGCCATCCAAGCGCCAGCGTCAGCGGTACCATCACGAAGCACAGCATGCGCGGCGAGTTGAATTCAAAATAACTGTAGGCAAGCGCGGTCCCGGCGATCATTATCGCGGCGCCCGGCACGGGCAGGCCGACGAAGCGGCGCTTGTCAACCGTTTCAACCTGTACGTTGAAGCGTGCAAGCCGCAGCGCGGCGCAAACCACGAACAGCCCGCTGATTGCGATTCCGAGCGTGCCGATCGGCTGAAGCGCCCATGTGTAAACGAGGATAGCCGGCGCCATCCCGAACGCGACCACGTCGGAGAGGCTATCGTATTCGACGCCAAACTGGCTCGAGGTGCGCGACAGGCGCGCTATACGGCCGTCAAGGCCGTCGCAGATGAACGCGATCAAGATCATCACGGCGGCCAGTTCGAAATGGCCGCCGATAGCCGAGATTGCGGAATAAAAGCCCGAGAGCAGTCCGAGCGAGGTGATCGTAGCGGGAACCAGAAACACGCCGCGGCGCAGAGGACCCACGACCTTACCGCGCTGTTCACGAAAGCGGCCGCGCAAAAAGCGGATTCGCTCGCGCTCTTCCGGAGTGCGGCCCTTCCAGGTACTGCCCTCGCGGGTACGGCGCGAGTCGGCGCTCATTGTTCGCCACGCTCCGGGGCGATCTCGGCAAGAATCGACTCGCCGGCGCGTACCCGGTCGCCGATCGCGACGGTGATGCGGAACTCGGGCGGGAAATAGTGATCAACCCGGCTACCGAACATGATCAGCCCCACTCTTTGGGCTGGCTCGATTCTATCATGGATTCGCGGCCGGCATACGATCCGGCGGGCGATGTAGCCCGCTATCAGCATCATGCCGAAGGTGCGTCCCGCACCGTCCGCAAGGACCATCAAGGTGCGTTCATTATGTTCGCTCGCGTCGTCGCGGAACGCGGCGCGAAATTCGCCGGGGGTGTGTTCGAGGCGGATCACCTCGCCACCGACCGGCGCGCGATTTACGTGCACGTTGAGCGGCGACATGAAGACCGCGACGCGGCAAAAGCGCACGCCGGGGGCGCCGGGCATCTCGGCCTCGCCGATATCTGTGACTTTACCATCAGCACCGCTCACCACGACGCCGTCGGTGCGCGTGGGAAAGCGCTCGGGATCGCGGAAGAACATCGCGATCGCAACCGCTGCTG
>JAJZAG010000242.1 GCA_021799555.1 Deltaproteobacteria bacterium
CAAGTGCCAGCGACGATCGCCGCGCCAACGACATTGCCGCCTTCGAGCACACCGAAAATCGGCTCGCCGAGCCGCCGTTGAATCGATAGCACCGTGCGGAACAAATCGGCGAGTCGAGCGGCGCGCGCCTCAGGATCCGTAACGTCGGCCAGAATAGCCAGCAGCGGCGGATCGTTGATAAACGCGCGGCCCAGTGCGAGCGCCGTCTGCTCGTACTGTTCTGGAAAGATGAAAGAGACTCGGGGTTTTCCCTCAGTATTCATGTCGTAACCAATTCTCTCCGGGCATGATAACCGATTTCGCCTCCCCGTGCGCGATCCCGCGCGAGCAAATCTGCAACCCAGGTGCGCTCGTCGGGCACAATCCCGTGTCGTACTTGCCACATCGGTGCGCGTCCGAAACGCGCGCTGCCATCCGGATTGCTCGCAGGCGGCGTGTCCGTGAGCGTGTTTGATCGATCCTGACCGCGCACGTACTCATAGTGATAATTTGATTCATAATGTAGAGCTGCGCCGCATAGGCACGAAACCTGCTCGCCTTGACCGCGGACATAACCCTTGAATAGGAGCGTGGTCATGGTGCAGGGTTTCCAACTACCCGCCCCCGCGACGGCTTGCCGGTTCACAGGGATGCTTCGAAAGCAGTCTGCTTCCGGTCAGACTGCCGTCGTAGTTACCCTCGCAATCACGGCGATCCTGATGTTCGCGGGTTTGGCGGTTGACATCGGGTTTTACATGAATCAGCGCCGGATGGCGCAAACCGCTGCCGATAGCGCGGCGGTCGCAGGCGCCCACGAGGCGCAGGCCAACGACCCGTCCGAGATTGTGAACGCCGCCGACCTCAACGCCTCCATGAACGGCTTTACAAATGGCGTTGCCAACACCACGGTCACCGTCAACCAGGGTGCGGCCATCACCGATCCTACCTTTGCCGCAGCGCCTGACGCTGTACAGGTAATCGTCCAGCGCAACGTCCCCACTTATTTCCTGCGCGTGCTCGGAATACAGTCGGTACCAATTTCGGCGTCCGCGATATCCGGTCAATCGAGTGGCCCCGCTTGCGTCTACGCGCTCGATCCCACCGCGTCGGGCGCGTTTCAGGCCAACGGCTCGCTCGATTACCAATCGACCTGCGGGATTATCGTCAACTCCTCGAGTTCCAGCGCGCTCACAGTCAACGGTTCGGGGACCGTGAATACCAGTGGTATCGGTGTCGTGGGCGGAATGAAACAAAGCTCGGCCACCTTCACTCCGCAGCCGGTCACCGGCATCTCGCATGTCGCCGATCCGCTCGCTTACCTTCAGTTTCCGTCGGTCGGTTCCTGCACCTATACCAATTTCAGTGACACCTCCGGCAACACCGTGACTCTCAACCCGGGCACCTACTGCGGGGGAATCACCGTCAAGAAATCGTCGAACGTGATAGTCAATCCAGGTAACTATATAATCGACGGAGGTGGAATCACCGTCGATGGAACCTCGACTCTCAACGGCGATGGCGTCACGTTCTTCCTGACCGGTAGCAGCACCTATCCGTATGGAGGCGTGACGATCGACGGCGCGAGCAACGAAAGCCTGACCGCTCCGACCACTGGGCCGTACCCGGGAATCCTGTTCTTCCAGGACCGCAGTATCACGGGGATCACTGCCGCCAACAATCCGAACGTTTTCAACGGATCCTCGACCCAGGTCTATCAGGGCGCACTGTACTTCCCGACCACCGCACTTACATACAATGGCGCGGCCTCCGCGCAGTACACAATCCTTGTTGCTGACACGATCGGAATAAACGGCTCCGCCACGATCGGTGACAACTATTCCTCGCTCCCCGGTGGGTCGCCGATAAAAGATGCTGTTGTCTCGGAGTGAGTAATGATGAGTACGAATTTCACTGCGACCAGTGAACGACCGATGCGCCGATACTTGCGCGGACAAACCGCGATCGAGCTCGCCGTACTCGCCCCGATCCTCGGTTTGGTTCTGCTCGCTGCCGCGGACTTCGCGCGGGTCTTCGCGATGATCGTGTCGCTCAACAACGCCGCACGCGCGGGCGTCCAGTATGGCGCGCAGAGCACGATAACCGCGGCCGATTTCAACGGCATCAAGGCCGCCACACAGAACGATGACCCTTCGCTCGCGCTGACCAATATCACTGTTTCGCAGTGGTGCGACTGTGCGCCGGGCGGCAACCCGTATCAATGCACCGACGCCGTTCCGAGCGCGTGCGGCTCGCCGCCGGAAATCTGGACTTATATCGAAGTTGATACTCAAGGCACCTTCCAAACCCTGATCAAGTACCCGGGCATCCCGCAGACCACCACGATGACCGGAAAGGCGATTATGCGCGCCCAGTGAGGAAGTGGCGCGCCGATGCGAAGAAGGGAAAGCGAGTCATGTATTGCAGAAAGTTTCGTCTGGGAGCCGCGTCCGGGCAGTCGGCGGTCGAGTTCGCGATGGGCGCCACCGCGGTGCTCGTCCTGATGTTCGCCATTTTCAACATGGCGCAGGCCGTGTATGCGTATAACTGGGTCACTTATGCTGCGCGCGAAGGTACGCGATGGGCGGCGGTGCGCGGCTCCGATGTCAAGACCAGCTCGAATCCCCTGACCACAGCGAGCGACGTGCAATCCTATGTTGAAGGAGAGACCAAAGGGCTGAATCTCTCGAACATGAATGTCATCACCACTTGGAGCAATCCCGCTGAAGTTCCCGGCAGTACAGTCGCGGTGAACGTCACTTACCAGTTCAACTTCACCCCGCCGTTCAGCTCGCTGGGACCGCTCAATATGAGCTCGACGTCTCAAATGGTAATTTCCTATTGACTATCCGAATAGTCAGTCCTCCGATCGTTTAGCCGTCGCGACTCCGCGGCGCTGCCCGACATTACGCGGCGGACCGCGTCCCTCCATCCGGCGAGCAGCCGCTTGCGTTCTGCGGCGCTCATCCGCGGCTCGAAGGCCTTGGTTCCGCGCGCGAATACCGACAAATCCGCCTGCGAGCGCCACACGCCCGCCGCAAGTCCCGCCAGCATCGCGGCGCCAAGCGCCGTGGTCTCCGCCATCGCGGGCCGTATGACCGGTTTACCCAGGATGTCGGCCTGAAATTGCATCAGGTAGGCGTTTGCCGCCGCGCCGCCGTCAGCGCGCAACTCCGGGATCGACCGCCCGGTGTCGCGCTCCATCGCGACGATCACGTCGCGCACCTGGTACGCGATACTATCGAGCGCCGCGCGCACGATATCGGCGCGCGTCGTTCCGCGTGTGATTCCAATGATCGCGCCGCGCGCGTTCGCGTCCCAGTACGGCGCGCCCAGCCCGACGAACGCGGGCACCAGGTAGGGCTGCGATCGATCGCGGCTCTTGCGCGCGAGCGCGAGACTCTCGGACGCCTTGCGAATCACTCCCAGCTCGTCGCGCAGCCACTGAATCGCGGCGCCCGCGATGAACACCGAGCCTTCGAGCGCGTATGCCGGCGCGCCGTCGGCGCTGAGCGCCGCCGTGGTGAGCAAGCGGCTCTTTGATGCGACGCGCTCGGCGCCGGTGTTCATCAGCAGGAAGGCGCCGGTTCCGTAAGTCGCCTTGGACTCGCCGGGATTGACGGCGCCTTGCCCATAAAGGGCGGCTTGCTGATCGCCGATTACCGCCGCGATCGGTATCGCGCGCGCCGCGATCGTTCCCGCCGCCGCTTCCGCCATCGGCCCGCGCGATCCCACCGCCGCCGGCAGCATCGCGCGCGGCACCTCGAGCATCGTGAGCATCGCGTCGTCCCAATCGAGCCGCTCGAGATTCAGCATCATCGTGCGCGACGCGTTGGTGTAGTCGGTGACGAAACCCGCTCCGCGCGAGAGCCGGAAAATCAGCCACGTGTCGATCGTCCCGAAGCATAGTTCGCCGCGCTCGCCGCGCCGGCGCAAGTCGGGGCGCTCGTCGAGCAGCCATTTGAGCTTTGTGCCCGAGAAGTACGGATCGACGAGCAGCCCGGTGCGCTGCGCGACCTCGCCTTCGCGCTCGCGTATCGCCTCGCAGATCGCGGCGCTGCGGCGGCATTGCCATACGATCGCGCGATGCACCGGCTTGGCGGTCTTGCGTTCCCAGACCACGAACGTCTCGCGCTGATTGGTGATACCGACGCCGCTTACGTCGCCCGCCTTCGCGCGCGCGCTCCGCAGGGCGCTGCGCGCAAGCCCGAGCGTGGTGCGGTAGATCTCCTCCGGGTCGTGCTCGACCCATCCGGGCCGCGGATAGAACTGCCGGATCTCGCGATAGGCGCGCGCACGCACCCTGCCGCGCGAGTCGATCACGAACACGGTTGTGCCGGTGGTACCCTGGTCGATTGCGAGTATAAGTTCAGCCATTGCGCGTCCTCGCTGAGGTCAGCGCGGTTGTAGCGCGCGCGGCCGTACGCGGCAATCGAAGGACGCTCGGTAACGTGGGCGCGCTCGCGCACGGGTCGGCGCGGAGGGCGGGAGGAACGCGATGGGTTCGTTTTGCGGATTTTCGGGATTGTGCTTTGGAGAAACTCCTTTCGATCGCTTGCGGATCCGTCTCGCCGGATGGGTTCGGAAGTTTATTTTGCGCAGCTTTGGACTGGCCGCGATCCGAGCTTTTTTCCGGCGCCTGTGAGCAATCTCCGCGCAGGCTTTCCAGCGGATCAGCAACACGCATCGCCGATTGTGTCCAATCCTCGGCGCGCAGAGCCGCGTGGTTTGATCGTGCTGGATAATGCGAGGAAACGCGCCAATCGCTCATTCCCAGGCCTCCGGCGCTGCTCGAGGCAGGCTCCGTGAGAAATGCAAGCCTCTCGCCGCGCAGACCGCGCAGGCAACGCCGCAGGCAGCCGGTACGGGGCTTCCTTGAGGCGGCGCGCGGAGCTCGCACGGCCGGCGATATTGCCCGTGCGCCGCGCCGGCATGGCCGCGACCGGGTTGGCCGCAGCCGCAGAATCGGCACCGCGGGCCGTTCGCCGGAGATCGCGCGGGCTAGGTTTGCGATCGCTTCCACGCGATTATTATGGCACGCGCGCCGCAAAGCATAAGGCTGAACTGTTCAGCCATGAACAAACGTGGCTATGAATACGCCAACCCTCTGTGCCAGTGTGGATTTTGCTCCGCAGTTAAAGTAATACTTTAACTATCGAATTGGCACTCCCGCGCCGATTGACGCATTCCTTGGAGAAGTTGATCTCGAGGCGGACAGGCGCGAGAACCCTCCGGCACGCACAACCTAGCCGAGCGATCAGCGCTGAAACGGCTCGCGCTCCAGTTCGCTCCGCTTGATATATTCGCGGAAGTGACGCTCGACCTTCCGCCACCGCGAAAGCAGACGAATCCGGCGGCTCAATGACGGCGGAAATCCAAACGATCCGGCCCACAACCGCCCGGCTCTGCCTCCGGTGGGTTATTTCGCTTTGACGAAATTAGGCTTGCGCTTCTCGACAAACGCTTTTACCGCTTCTTCGTGATCCTTGGTGTTGAAGGTCATCATTTCGTAGGCCAACGACGCGTCCATGATCAGATTGGCCTGCTGCTTGAGCCATTTGTTCACCGCGAGCTTGCTCCATCGGATCGCGAACGTCGGACCATCAGCCAGTTCCTGGGCGAGTTCGCGCGCTTTATCCATCACCTGCTCTGGCGCAACGGCGTAGTTGACCATGCCGATCCGTCCGGCCTCGGCGCCGCTAATGAAATTCCCCCGCATCAGGAATTCCTTGGCGCGATGCGGCCCGATTAGCAGCGGCCAGATTACCGCGCCGCCGTCACCGGCGACGATTCCCACCTTGACGTGCGTATCGGCGAAGCGCGCTTTCTCCGACGCCACGGTGATGTCGCACAAGAGCGCGAGCGTCGCGCCAAGCCCGACCGCGTCGCCATTGATTGCGCCGATGATTGGTTGTTCGACATCGAGCATATTCTCGACCAGGCGGCGGCCGTTCGA
>JAJZAG010000243.1 GCA_021799555.1 Deltaproteobacteria bacterium
TCCGACACTTTTGCGCGTAGGCCAAGAGGGCAACCTCTGAAAAGGGATGTCCCTTCGGTAAGAGGTCTGCGCGAGCTGGTTTCTACCTTTACGACCAGGCGCGTGCAGTCAGCGGTCCGGGATACCTCGCGCGCGGCAGCCACGCGCGCGGGTATGACACCTTTTTTCTGCCGCAAAAGGTGCGGCAACGTTGCGGGGCGCGCGGCGGCGGGAATCGCGATGCGCCCGGATCTTCGCCGCCGTCAGATTCCCAGATTGGTTGCCTCTTCCAGGTCGGCAATCAATCCACGCTCGGCCGGGCGCCAACCGATCCGCTCCCGCGTTAGCGCGCTTGAAGCCGGGCTATCGCGTCCGACGAACGCGCCGAGCCATCCAAAGTGATCCATTGCCTCGTCGATCGTTTTGGCGACGACGGGGATATTCAGGCGGCGGCCGATAACCTCTGCGATGTCGCGGGCGGACACTCCTTCCTCTGCAACCGCATGATAGCGCGCTCCCGCGACACCCTTCTCAAGCACCAGGCAGTAGAGGTGCGCGGCGTCCAGCAAATGCACCGCAGGCCATCGGTTCGATCCGTCGCCCACATACGCCGAGACGCCCTTTTGGCGCGCGATCGCAATCAGCGGCGTAACCAGCCCCTGCATCCGGGTGTCGTGGACCTGTGGCAGTCGGACGATCGACACGCGCGCGCCGCGCTTTGCGGCGGCATCCGCGGCAGCTTCACCGGCCATCCGGGGAATCGAATCGGGACCGAAGTCAGGACGATCGTCTTCGGTGGCGACGCGTCCCTGTAACACGATCCCCGTTCCCGACGTGACCACGAACGGGCGGTCGGAGCCGGCGATCGCCGAGCCGATTACTTCGATCGCGCGGCGGTCGATTTCGCAGTTTTCCCGGTATTTGGAAAAGTCATGAATGAAGGCGAGATGAATCACGCCGTCCGCGGCGGCGGCGCCGCTGCGCAGGCTCTCCAGGTCCTCGAGATGCCCCGGATGCGCACGGGCGCCAGCGGCGGCGAGCGCTTGCGCCGCGGCGTCGGAACGCGCAAGTCCGGTGACCTGGTGTCCCTTGCCGATCAGTTCGCGAACGACCTGGGTTCCGATGAATCCGGTTGCGCCTGTGATAAACACACGCATGATAAATTCTCCTGCGGCCGGCGCAGCCGCATGATCGGTGGTTTGCGCACGCGGGCGGGCGTCCGAGTCGGCGGCGGCCGGGTTGCGGGAAGGGGCGGGCGGAGTGCGCCCGCGCACGGATTCGTAGAGCCCCTCCGGTTAGTGCTATATATACGGAGGAATCCTCCGGTATGCAAGAGAAACGGAGGTTAGCTCCGTTTTACTTCGGGGACGCGGACGGCGGAGGGAAACCGCGATGCAAATTCACGCACCGCATAATGCGCGCAAGCCGCGCGCCGACGCGGCCCGCAATCGCGAGCGCCTGCTGATTGCGGCCAAGGCCGTCTTCAGCGCCGGCGGCGCGAACGCAAGCCTGGAGGCCGTGGCCCGTGCCGCCGACGTCGGCATCGGAACCCTCTACCGCCATTTTCCGACGCGCGAGGCGCTCTTCGAGGCGGTCTTTCGCCGCGAAGTCGATCAGCTCGCCGAACTTGCCGAGCGGCTCAGGAATCACGCTTCGCCGGTCGAAGCGCTGCGCGGATGGCTGCGGTCCAATCTCGAGCTGATCGCGACCAAGAAGGGGATGTCAGCGGCGCTCGCGCTCACCGTCCACGGATCCTCGGAGCTGTTCGCCGAATCCGCTGAACGGCTCACAAAGGCGGCCGCCGCGCTGCTGGATCGGGCGGCAGCCGCGGGTCAGATCCGCTCCGATATCTCCGCCAGGGACATGCTGCGCGCGATGGTCGGAGTATCGTTCATGCTCGATCAGCCGGGATGGCACGCGAGCGCGCTGCGCCTGGTGGACGTCTTCGTCGACGGCCTCCGCCTGCCGGCTATAGGCATCGCGGCACGCCGCGCGGCGCCCCCGAAGCGCCGCTGAGCAGCGGACCCGCCTGTTCCGAGCAGCGGACCCGGCTGTTCCGAGCAGCCGAGCTCGCGTCCGTCATACTTGGCTCCGGCCGCGGCGTCCTTCCATCATGAACGGAACGCGCTTTCCGATCTCATTGCTGAGCACAGGCCGTAGCGAGGTGCAAAGCGCGGCGCTAGAATTTGGCCCGGATGGAGCGCTCGAAAGAGAAGAGGCCGCTCATCGAAAGGCGGTCCGCCAGCGGCAAAAAGTTGCGCGACGTTTTACATCACTTCGATCAAAGACCGTTTGATAGCGCTTTAGGAAGGGCCCGCACACCGCGAGCGATCGAATAAGAGCATGCCAATTAGCAAGCCAGAAGTGGGTGCTGCTGTATTTTGTGAGAAGGTGCTCGAGGAAAAAACGGGCGTTCTAAGCGCGATCCGCATAATCGATACGATCACTGTATCGGGTACGATACTCGGTCAACCGGCCGTCGCGCCAATCACTCTGTTCGTATTGCTCAGGGCCGGCGACACCAGCGGTGAATACAAACTTACGCTTCGCGGATTCAAGCCGTCTGGCGCGCCGATAAAGCTCACAACGTCTCCGGAAGGCGCGATGCTAACGCCGCCAATAGACGTTATCCTTGATTCCGAAACGCGACTCGTTGCCAACGTAGTCTTCAACCTTAACGTCGCGTTTGTCGAAAACGGCTGGTATCGGTTCGAGGTCCTGGTCGATGGCGAGCGCCTGACCAGCGTGCCGCTCAGGCTTAAGCGGGAAGATCGAGCCGATAGAGGGCAGTTGCCGAACTGACGCCAGTCCGCACTTGCGGAGCCGCATCCGCGGAAACCAATACGTCGTGGTTGGAGATCAAAAGAGCGAGCCGGGATCGAAGCCTTGCGAGGTCCAACGATCCATCGTCAAACTCGGCGAGTGCGAGCTCGATTGCGCCGGCCAAGGCGCGGACGCCAGTCGTATCCTCGGGTGGAACATCCCAAGTGGCGACGGCCAGCCACTGACCGAAGGCATCGAGTGATTGATGTCCACGAAGGTAATCGATCACCTGTCGCTCGATCGCCGACTGATCAATCATGGCGCCTTCCTCTTCTAGACCCTCCACGCCGGTACCGGCCGAAACACTCAGGAGAATCTTCAACGAGCATCAATATTTCGAGCGCGTGCGAGCTGGTGAATTTAAGGAACTCGTCATCGACAGCCACGCCGCTCCGAGCGTAGCAAACCAACCGCCGGGGACCAAGAGCGAAATAGCGGAGTACCGCAGCCCGACCGAGCGAGTCGCCTTGGTGCACCAATACAAGTTGCCCAATGGTGGCATTGGCGGTAGTGGACGGCCGGATCCGAAGCAGGTGCTGCACGAGGGTGTGCTCTACGTCCTCGAACGTCAGCGACAGAAATAGATTTCGCGAATAATCCAACGCGCTGTCCGACACTTTTGCGCGTAGGCCAAGAGGGCAACCTCTGAAAAGGGATGTCCCTTCGGTAAGAGGTCTGCGCGAGCTGGTTTCTACCTTTACGACCAGGCGCGTGCAGTCACCGGTCCAGGATGCCTCGCGCGCGGCAGCCACCTGCGCGGGTATGACACCTTTTTTCTGCCGCAAAAAGTGCGGCACTGTCGCGGGGTGGGCGGCAGCGAGAACCGCGATGCGCAACCGTTGGAAGCCGCGCCTTAGTCGCGACCCCCGACGCCATAGGGAGGGCAGGCGCCAACCTGATCGATATGCCTCGCCGCGACTGCGAGGGTATCCAGCCTAGTGGCGATTATGCGGAACTTGACTAACTCGCGCAGATGCGCGAGGATCCCGGTCCATGACGAAGATGGGCCGATATTTGCGCGCAATGCGACCGCATCTTAGCTGGTATTGGATGTGCGGTCCGCTGGCCGTCTGGGAGCTCGCCGACCCGGTTCTACGCTTTTATGGGATCGAGCTGGCCACCCGCGTCCCTACCGGGATCGTCAGCGTGGTGCTGGTAGCGCTCGCGCTCGGTGGTGTCTTTTATGCGGGGTTTTTAGCGTGGAGCGAGGAATATGACCGCGCATCGCTTCTTGAGGAGCAACTGGCGAATCGGGCAACCGGAACAGCCGGAACCCCGGAAGGCCGCGCCCTTGTCGAACTAATAAATCGTCGCCCACAGACACGACCAATCGACGATAATACCCGTGCGATGGAGCGCCTCGCGCGAGAGATACGGCAGTCCCGCACGGAAAAGTCCCCTCCGTTGCCAAAGCTCCGCGCCGTCGTGTCCAACGCACGCATTGGGACCCTAGCGGCAGAGGTCATACCCGGCACTAATACTGCCGTCAGCGTCACGATAGAAAATCCTTTAGATGCGCCGCCAAGCCGAGCCAGCAATTGGCGACTTCGATTCCGCGGATTTACTGCGCCCGCATCTCGCGTGCAGATCGTCCATAGCCATACCGGCACCGGCTTTGCGGAGGTTTCGAAAGTTCCGCTGCCTCCCGGTTCGATCGCCGAGGGCTTGGTTGGATTTTCACTCGGTGAGCAACTACTTAACGAACTTTTCCAAACTCGAAATTGGACCATTGAATTTCAGGACTCAGCGGGGCGCACACAGGTGGCTGAGTGGGCCGCTGATTAATAGGAAACCAAATGTCCCACACAGGAGAAACGAAGAAAAAGATCATCCATTTCTATTGCCGCCCATGTGGTGAGTATCACCTGAAGACGCATCCGCACTATAGCGAAATGTTCAAGCGTAAAGAGGAGCGCGCGCGGCAGCGCGAAGCCAAAGAGAAAACTCAGCGTGGGCGTGGAAACAAAGGCAATTGAATCGGTCGCCTGGCGCGGTCATGCTGGAGCGCTCGCCATTTCGGGCGCTTCAGCATCCTGCTACCGCGGCTCCGAAGATGTCCGGGTTCTTCCGGTTATTGTACCGGAAGCTGAACTCGTTGAGGTACAACGGCAGGTATTTCTTGGAAACCTTGTGGTAAGTCCCGACTACGCCGCGCTTGAGCAGACTCCAAAAGCTGTCGATGTTCGCCGTGTGGATGCTGCCCCGGACGTACTCGCCACGGCTGTGATTCACGGCTTCGTGGCGGACGCCACGGCCAAGGTAGTTGTAATCCTGCTTCTCATTAGTCGCGACCAGCGAAACGCGGTCATCGACCACACGCCGGGCAAAGCCGGAGATCGTCCGGGCATCGGCATCGCCGATCACGCGACAGACCACATTACCCTTGCGGGCAATTGCGCCAATCACGCCGACCTTGGCGTAGCCAACCTTATCGCCGGGCATCCGCTGTCCCGCCGCGTTGCGCTGCTGGCGGCTCTTTTTGTTCCAGTGCCGATTCTTGTCCTTGCCGCCGATGTAGGTTTCGTCGATTTCGACGATGCCCATCAGCGCGCGGAACTCCGGATCTGCCAGTCCGGCCCGGAGCCGGTGGCACATAAACCACGCGGTACGGTAGGAGCCGGAGCCGATCAGCCGATGGATTTGCAGGGCGCTCATGCCTTTCTTGCTCGCCATCATCAGGTGCAGAACCTTGAACCAGACGCGGAGCGGGTAGTTCGTGTTTTCGAAGATCGTCCCGACGTAAAGCGAGAAGCGATACGGGGAGCGCTTGTTCGGGCCGCACTTGGTGCATTGCCACGTCCATGTGCGCGTCTTGTTCGCGTACACCTTGTCGTTGCCGCAGCGCGGGCAGCGCGCGCCTTGCGGCCAGCGCCGGTTGAGCAGGTAGCTCTTGCAGGCATCCTCATCGGGGAACATGCGGTCGAACTGGCCGATGGTGAGCTGCTTGATAACCTTGGGTTCTCGGGCTTCAACTTTCTTGTTCATGTTGGAAATATAGCGCAGGACCGGATGTTAGTCAAGTTCCGTATAATCGTTGGCCTAGTTGACATAATATTTCTTATGCGAAGTTGAATTTCGGGGGCGGTATTCCTTGT
>JAJZAG010000013.1 GCA_021799555.1 Deltaproteobacteria bacterium
TTTGCTTGAGCGTCAAGCCCGCCACGTTATGATCGGCGGTGCTGATGAAAGATCGGTTGATATTGTCTTCAGCCGGGCTCTCAACGCTAAGCGGTGCGAACTGGCTGACAACGGCGTTCCTGAGCGATTCAACCTCGTTGTGCGGTTCGTATGCTTTGGCGCGCTGCGCCGGGACGTTAACGTCGGGTGCCGTCTGCGCGACCATCGGGGCGGGAGCGATCGCGGCAGGCGACGAGGCCGCCGCGGGAGAAGGAGCGGCGCTCTGAGCGCGGGCGCGGGTGTGCGGGAGCGCGGTAGCGGCGCAAAACACCGCGATCAGCACGAGCAGCGGAAATTTCCTCGCGAGCATCGTAGTTCAAGCCTCCGAGCCAGTCGTAATCATTTCGCGCGCAAGTCGGCAAGTGCATTATTTAGAGCAATTCAATTCAGGAAGCGATAGTCTCAGGCGCGCTTTCGAGTCATCGCACGGCTCATCGCGAACGATGCGGCAAGCTAACGGGCGCGGTCGACACGATCAGGCGCGAGATCGGACGCAGGGTGCTTGCAACGGATCATTCAAGCCGCGAATATAGCGAATCACGCCAGTAATCATTACCCGGAAGAACTCGGGCGATGAGCGGCGGGAAGGTCACTCACCCGATGCGATTAGGAAGGATTGCCGCCTGGCTGGCGATAATAACGTTCGCGGCCGTTCTGCTTGCCGGTCCCGCCGGTCCGCTGCGGCAAGCTTGGGCGCAGATCGTCAACGGCGCTCCTCCGCCGCTTCCGCTGCCTCCCGCGCCGCCGGGCGCCGTCGCCGCCTCGCCAGCGGCGCTGCCGAGCCTGCTCGGCGTGCCGGTGACGCCGCTCGGGGCGATTCCGACGCCGACCCCGGTGATACACAGCTATCAGTGTTCATGCTTTGGACCGGGCACGAGTCCGCGATGGATGGGCAACGTAACGGGACTGGATCACTTTCAAGCGCGACAGGCGGCGGTCAACGCGTGCGTTGCGTACAATTTCAACCGGCGTCCGGGCAGCGCCTATCTTCCGCCACAGCGGTTTGCCTTTTTTCCGACGCCGGCGCCGCCGGCCAATGCAGCAGAGGCGGAGCCGGGGCTGCCTAATCTAACCGCGCCCGGACTATCAGGGTTTGCGCTGCTGAATTCACCGCGCGCAATCGTTCTGCGGCTTTGCTCGGAGTGCGCGTGCGACTGAGCGCACGCCGTGGCGAGTTCAATTCCCGCTGATTAACCCGCGCAGGTCCTCCGCGAGCGGCGCCGTCACTTTGATCCGGCCCGTGGCGGGCGAATCAAGCTCGAGTTCGGCCAGATGGAGCCAAAAGCGGCCGGGCGCGAGTTCCGGCACCGCGGGTCCGCCGTACAATACGTCGCCGACGATCGGAAACCCAGCGTCCGCCAGATGCACGCGAATCTGATGTCGGCTGCCGGTTCGCGGAGACACCTCGATGAGGGTCCGGGTCGCGTCGATCTTGCGCAGGGGTAAGACGCTGGTGTGAGCTGCGCGGCCGACGCGGCGGCGATCGAGGCTGTCGGGATTGCCGATTACCATCTTGCGGGGATTTTTCGGATGATGTGCGATTCGCCGGTCGAGTTCCAGCGTTGAGTTCAGACGCCCTGCGACAAGCGCATGATAGCGGCGGACGATCGCGCCTGACTTGATCGCCGCCCGCAGCGCCACGAGCGAGTCGCCGCGGCGCGCCACGATCAAAGCGCCGGAAGTTCCATTGTCGAGGCGATGCACCAGTCCGCCTTCCAGGGGTTTGTCGCCGGCTGACGCGGTCTCCGGAAAGCGGGCCGCGACGGCGTTCATCACCGTGGCACTTTCGCCCGCGCGAATCGGATGGCACGCGATCCCGCCCGGCTTGTTGACGACGATCAGCGCGGCGTCCTGGTAGAGCACCTCGAGTTCCAGCGAAGGGTCCGGCACGATCGCCTCGGCGGGGCTTTCTGCGCAGGCTATTTCGACGGTGTCGTCAGGCGCGACGGACGCGCTTTTGACGCATCGGCGCCCATTGATTCTGACGCCGCCGCGCTCGATCATCTCGCGCGCGGCGCGACGCGACGGCGCAAGTCCCAGCCGCACGAGGTAACGATCTATTCTTTCGATAGCAGTTGGCGACACGCGACTAGCGGCGCAGCGATGCCGCCGTTGAGGATGCCGCTCTTGGTGCGGGCGCGTAAGCGGGGAATTGGAGATAAGCGAGGAACAGCAGAATTGCGAACACGAGCGCGGCAACGAGCGCGTCGGTGAAGCCTATTTGCGTTGCGCCGCGCTCTGAGGCGATGCGCCGGAAGGAGATGAGGCGTCGAGAAGTCGTCATAGGCATGGCTCCGGCCGCGAGTCTTGCATAATGGAGCGAGCGTCCGAAACCGCGTCTGTACGCGCGGTCACGTTTATGCGCCAACCGCATTAATCGCATTGCGAATCGCGCCGCGAGGGGCATTGAGCGGAAGCCCGAAGAGCCGGCGCAGCTCGCGCCCGGTGAGCGACTTCTCGGACGCCGCGATTTTCAGCGGCGGACCCGCCGCGACGATCCGTCCGCCTTCGTCGCCGCCGCCCGGGCCGAGGTCGATCACATAGTCCGCGTGCGCGATCAACTCGAGGTTGTGCTCGATCACGACGAGCGTATTTCCTTCCGCGGTTAACCGCGCGAGCACGCGCATCAGACGCCGTACGTCCGACGAACTCAGACCGGTGGTCGGTTCGTCGAGCAGAAACATCCGGGGCAGCCGCTTGCCATTGACCGTGACGGGAGCAGGTTCGAGATCGGCGAGCAGAAAACGGGCGAGCTTGAGCCGCTGCGCCTCTCCGCCGGACAGGGTTGAAGTCGTCTGACCCATGCGCAGATAGCCGAGCCCGACGGCGGAAAGCGCGTCGAGCCGCTTGACGATTCCCGGATGCGCCGAGAAAAAGCCGCGCGCCTGCTCCACCGTCAGATCGAGGACCTGATCGATATTCAGGCGGTTGTATTTAATCGCCAGAATATGGCTCTGGAAGCGGCGGCCGTCGCACACGTCGCACTTGACGTCGAGGTCGGCCATAAAGTGCATCTCGATCGTGACGGTGCCGGTGCCGGCGCATTTTTCGCATCGCCCGCCGGAGACGTTGAAGGAAAAATCGCGTTGCTTGATGCGCAAGCGGCGCGCCTCGGCCGAGCCGGCGAAGAGCTTGCGGATATCGTCATAGATTTTAAGATAGGTCGCCGGATTCGACCGCATCGAGCGCGCCGGCAACTCCTGGCCCATGTGCACGATTTCGCCGATCCGCTCGAATCCGTCGATCCCGTCGCACGCGCCAGCCTCGACCGATTCGCCGCGGCGGCGCAGCCAATTGTTGTAGATGACGTCTTCGACCAGGCTCGATTTGCCCGATCCCGACACGCCGGTAACGCAGGTCATCATCCCGAGCGGGATAGCCACATCGACACGGGCGAGATTATGCTCGTGCGCTCCGCGAACGCGAATCGCCGGGTCGTGCTTGGAGAAGCGCCGCTCGCGCGCGATCGTCCGCATCAGCAGCACCCGGCCGACGGAGGGCGCCATGCTCGCCAGCTTTGCTCCTTCCGGCGCGCCGGCGTAAATCAGGCGGCCGCCCTCGCTGCCGCCGCCCGGTCCGAGTTCGACGACGAAATCGGCGCCCTCGATCATAGCGGCGTCATGCTCGACGACCACGACCGTGTTGCCGAAGTCGCGCAGGCGGCGTAGCACCGCGAGCAGGCGGCGGGCGTCGCCGGCGTGGAGTCCGACGGTAGGCTCATCTAGAGTGTACAGGGTGCCGATCAGAATCGAGCCTAGAGCGCTGGCCAGATGGATGCGCTGCGCCTCGCCGCCCGAGAGCGTGCGCGCCTGACGCTCGAGGGTCAGGTAGCCGAGACCAACATCGGTCAGGTAACCGATCCGATTGCGAAGCTCGCGAAACACCGCTCCGGCGCGCGCGACGGCGCGGTTGTCGCGCGCAATTTCGCGCAACCATCCTGCGAGATCGCGCACCGCGAGCCGGCCAATATCCGCAATCGAGTTGCCGCCAATCTTTACGTTGAGCGCCTCGCGCTTGAGCTTGGCGCCGGCGCATTCCGGACAGGGGACAAAGCGGCGGTATTTTGCGAGCAGGATGCGCACGTGAGTCTTGTAGCGCCGGCCTTCGAGCCATTTGAAAAAGCCGCGCACGCCGGGCCATTTGTCGGCGTCCCATTTTTCGCGCGGACCCTCGTCTCCTTCGAGCAGCCACCGGCGCTCCTCGGTGGTCATCTCGCGGAACGAAACCGCGGTGCGAATCTTGTGACGCCGTGCGAGCTTGAGCATCCAATCGTTCATCTCCCGATACGCCGGCGTGCGCCACGGCGCGATCAATCCCTGGCGTAGCGAAAGATTGGGATTCGGGATGACTTTATCCAGGTCGAGTTCTACGGTGCGGCCAAAGCCCTCGCACGCGGCGCACGCGCCGATCGGACTGTTCGCCGAAAACAAGGCAGGGGTCGGCTCGGGATACGCGCGCAGGCATCGCGAACAATTAAAGCGCCGGTCAAACTCGAACGCCGCGACGGATCGGAGATCGCCGTTGGCGCGCTCGACGCGGACGGCACGCGCGCGTCCGCCGCCCAGGTAGAAGGATTTTTCGAGAGCTTCGCGCACGCGTTCGGACTCGGACTCCCCGCTGACCGCGAGTCGATCGACGATGACTGGCAAGGGACCGTTGGATCCGCGCCGTCCGTCGGCGAACTCGACCGCCTCGGCGATTTGGCCGGAATCAAAGATCCGATGGTATCCGTTTTGGATCAGGTAATTCGCCGCATCGGCGATCGTGCGCGACCCGGCTTCGAACGGCGCGAGAAACAGGTACATCCCGCGGGACTCGAGCACGCGCGCCGAGGCGCTTGCGATCGTATCGCGCGCGACTTCGATTCCACATTGTGGGCAGATCGTGCGCCCGATCGTCGCGAACAGCAGGCGCAGGTAGTCGCTGATTTCGGTGACGGTTCCCACCGTCGAACGCGCATTTTTGATCGTATTTTTCTGCCGGAGCGCGAGCGCGGGCGGAATCTGGGAGATCGAATCGACGTCGGGCCGATCCATCCGTGCGAGAAAGAGCCGCGCGTAGGTGGACAGGCTCTGCACGTAGCGCCGCTGGCCCTCGGCGTAAATTGTATCGAAGACCAGGCTGGATTTGCCGGAGCCGGAGACCCCCGTGATGACACTGAGTTTGTCGCGCGGGAGGTCGAGCGAAATGTTCGCCAGGTTGTGAGTTCGGGCTCCGCGAATACTGATCGAGCGGTCCAAGCTGATTTCCGGCGCTTATGTGGGGTCGGTCAACGGCCGAGCCTTCTTCCTGCGCTCACCAGGAAATTCTTCGGCGACTTGCGCGTAGAGCTCGAGAAGTTGCACGTCGAATGCGGCCTCGAGTCTGCGCCGTTCGGCGACGCCTTCGGCGGCGGGCTTTGCCTCGAGTCCGCGCATAGCGTCCTCGAGCGACTGGATCAGGCGGTTACGGGCGATAAGGTATTGATAGCCGTCCATATGGGCGCTCCCAAGCGCAAATTCCAAAGATCAGAATTATAGGTTATCCTCGCTTGAACCAACAGCCCGTGATCGCCCCTCGGACGCGCCGCGAAGTCGCCGCCTTCCAGGCTATCGGATGCGAAACCCAAAACAGCCGACCTCCATGCCGCGTGAAGCCAGTGCGTTCGAGCCCGTGCCGCCGCCGATCCTGCGCCCGTGGTCCGCGGACCGGCTGGTCGCTGGGTTCTGCGGACGCGCTGGCGGGGTGAGCGTCGGCGAATTTGCCACGATGAATCTTTCCGAGGCGGTGGGCGACGTTCCCGAATCAGTCGCCGAGAATTGGCGGCTGCTGCGCGCAGCGCTTCCTTCGGACTCACTCGTTGCGCGGGTCGTTCAGGTGCACGGAAGCGAGATCGTGGAAGTTACCAGGGACAGCGCTCGCGAGCGTCCGCGCGCCGACGGGATGGTGACACGCGAGGCTGGCGTTGTGCTGGGAATCCTGACCGCCGACTGCGTGCCGGTCTTGCTCTGCGACGCACACGAGCATGTTGCGGGAGCTTTGCACGCCGGATGGCGTGGCGTGCTCGGCGGAATCGCGCAGGCGGGAATCACCGCGATGAACTCGCTCGGCGCGGATGCTGGTTCGATTCGAGCAGCGCTGGGGCCGTCGATCGGTCTGTGCTGTTTCGAGGTTGAGCAAGACTTGGCCGAACGCTTCGGCGCTGAGATTCCGTCCGCGAGCCGCCATCGGCGCGCAGGCCGTCCCGGCAAGGCCTATCTTGATTTGCGCGCGATCGTGCGCGACCAATTGATCGAGGCCGGTCTTGCACCGTCGGCAATCGAGAGTGTCGGGCCGTGCACGCGATGCTCCGCCGCAAGATTCTTCTCGCGGCGGGCGGCGGGCGGAGCGGTAACCGGACTGCAGCTCAGCTTCGCCGGATTTGCGGCCCGGTAGAGGTATCGTTGAGAGATAGCGATGGCGGCGCGAAAGAATAATCGGCGCTCCAAGAAGGGCCTCATCGCGCGGTTGCGCAAGCCAATGGCGCCGCCCGGGCGGGTAGAGGATGACCCGAAGGCGTACGATCGAAAGCGAGACCGCGAGCGGATGCGTCGGCAGGCGGATCTCGAAGGCGCGGAAAAGGTCAACAAAGAATGAGAAGCGAGCCTATCGCGGGACAGGTGCGAATCGGATTGATCGGCGCCGGTCTTATCGGCCAGGTCCATTCGATGATGCTGCGCAAGATCGCCGACTGTACCGACGGCGCCGCGCGAATCACAGCGGTTGCGGACACGGTACCGGCGGCGGCCGAAAGTCTAGCCGCGCGATGGCCCGGCGCGCGCGCGGTTTCTTCGGACCTCGAGATTATCAACGATCCCGAGATCGACGCGGTCTGGATCTGCACGCCGACCGCGATGCATCGCGCCGCCACGATCGCCGCGGCGCGTGCCGGCAAGCATGTCTTCTGCGAAAAGCCGCTCGCGATGAATGCAGGGGATGCGCACACGATGCAGCGCGCTCTTGAAGCGGCCGGAGTTCAAAGCCAGGTCGGATTGGTACTGCGTTTTTCGCCCGTTTATACCGTTATCCGCGTGATGGCGCGCGATCCCAAGGCGGGACGGCTGATTGCAATCACGATGCGCGATGACCAGGATTTCCCGATTCGTGGCGCGCATCCGAGTGCGTGGCGCAACGATCCCGCGCTCACCGCCGGCGGCACGCTCGTCGAGCATTCGGTCCACGACTTCGACCTGCTGAGATGGATGTTTGGTGAGCCGACGCGAATCTATTGCCGGACGCGCAGCCTGCGCGGGGCGCCGGGAATCGAAGACTATGCCGCCACTCATTTTGAATTCGCCCAAGGGCATCAGGCGCAGCACAGCTCGATATGGCATCGCATGCTCCATCGGCCCAGCAACAGGAGGCTCGAGGTCTTTTGCGAGAACCTGTTCGTCGCTTGCGACAGCGACTCGATCGGGCCAATCATCGTCCAGCGTGGCGAGGGCGAACGTGAAGAGATAATACCCGAACAGGACGTGATGGCGCGATTTGTTGAAATTTTGCTCCGCGAGCGGCCGTATCTCGCGCCGATGAAGGACTGGTTCGCGGTCGGATACGCGCTGGAAGACGCGGCGTTCATCGCCGGGCTGCGTGGAGCGTGCGCGATCGACCCCGGTTTCGGCGAAGGCGTCAAGGCCCAGCGCCTGGTCGAAGTGGCCTACGATTCGGCGCGGCGCCGCGCTCCGGTCGATTTATACACTTAAAGTAATTGTTTAGAATTATATTGAGAGAGAGGGTGGCGCAACGAGCATGATCGATTTCGAGCTCTCCGAAGAACAGCAGATGATCCGCGACACGGTTGGAGCGTTTGCGCTCGACGAAATTCGCCCCGCCGCGCGTCCCGCCGACGAAAGCGGAAACATCCCGCAGGCGCTAATCTCGAAAGTCGCCGAACTCGGCCTCGTTAGCGGCGCGATTCCCGAAACCCTTGGCGGCGACGGCGGCGAGCGCTCCGCGGTCACCGGTGCAATCGTTGCCGAAGAACTCGCCTGCGGCGACCTCGCGGTCGCGATTCACTGCCTCGCTCCGCGTCTGCTCGCCTATCCGGTCCTCGAAATGGGAACTGATGAACAGCGGGGCGCTGTCTTGAAGCGCCTTGCCGGTGCGGAATTTGTTGTAGCGACCGCGGCGGTGATGGAGCCACGATGGGACTTCGACCTGACGGAGCTCAATGTGACGGCACGGCGCGACGGCGCGGGATGGATTATTGCCGGAGACAAGTGCTGCGTGCCGCTTGCGGCAGAGTCGGAAACGATGCTGGTTTATGCAAAGAGCGCCGCCGGAAAGGGTTTCGGCGGCGTCGACGCGTTTATCGTGCCGCGCGGTGCCGCGGGTGTATCGGTCGGCGAGCGTGAGAAAAACATGGGCCTCAAAGGTCTGGCAACTTATGAGGTTTCGTTCAAAGAAGTACGGCTCGATGCCGATGGCCGCTTGGGTGGTGACAGGGGAATCAACTACTCGCGCCTGATGAGCGAATCGCGAGTCGCGTTGGGTGCGATGGCGGTCGGCGTGATGCGCGCGGCGTTCGAATATGCTCGTGACTACGCCAAAGAACGCAAGGCGTTCGGCGTTCCGATCGCGACCAAGCAGGCGATCGCGTTCATGATCGCGGACATGGCGATCGAAATCGACGCGGCGCGTTTGCTCCTGTGGGAAGCCGCCAGCCGCCTCGACAAAGGCGCCGACGCGCTCGAGGAAAGTTATCTCGCGAAGAACTATGCAGCCGCGAGCGCGCTGCGCGTGACCGACAATGCGGTTCAGGCGCTCGGCGGTCACGGGTATATCCGTGAGCATCCGGTCGAGATGTGGTTTCGCAATGCGCGCGGATTTTCCATGCTCGACGGTATCGCCACGGTCTAACCGGCGCTCGATAGGACGATTTGGAGACACAACGATGATTGATTTTGAATTCGAACCGCAAGTCGTCGAGCGCCTCAAGATGTACCACATGGTCGCGGAAAATATCATGCGGCCAATCTCGCGCGAGTACGATGAACGCGAGCACGAGGAGCCCGAGCAGTTCTTTCAGACGATGTGGCAGGCGCAATCGCTCGCCGACGTTGCTCCCGGCGGGGATCTGAAAAAAGAGCAAGGCGGCTCGGTCAAGCCCTCCGGCCCCAAGCTGCGTAACCTCCTGACCTGCACCACAACCGAAGAGCTATGCTGGGGCGACGCCGGCCTGTTCCTGTCCACGCCCAATAGCGGTCTCGGCGGCGCGGCGGTGATGGCGGCAGGAACGCCAGAGCAGAAGACGCGCTTCCTCAAGCGTTTCTCCGAGGGTGAACCAAAATGGGGAGCGATGGCGATAACAGAGGCCGCGTGCGGCTCGGATTCGGCCGCGATTCAGACCACCGCGGTGCGCGACGGCGACCATTGGGTACTCAACGGCACCAAGATTTTCTGCACCGGCGGCCAGCGCGCGGTCGAGAAGTCCGACGGCTTCGTCGTCGTATGGGCGACTGTTGATAAGTCCGCGGGCCGCGCCGGAATCAAGTCATTCGTTGTCGAACGCGGCACGCCCGGCATGAAGGTCGCCCGAGTCGAGAACAAGCTCGGCATTCGCGCCTCCGACACCGCCATGATCATCTTCGACAATTGCCGCGTACCGGCGGACCATTTGCTTGGCAGCGCGGAGGTTCGCAAGGAGGGTGGGTTCAAGGACGCTATGGCGACGTTCGATGCGACGCGGCCGATCGTCGCCGCGATGGCGATCGGGGTAGGGCGCGCAGCGCTGGATTTCGTGCGCGATTTTCTGCGCGAGCAGAATGTTCCCATCCGCTACGGAATCTCGCCGCGGCGGCTCACCGCGATCGAACGCGATTTCATGGACATGGAGGTGCAGCTAAAGGCCGCGCGCCTGCTCACCTGGCGGGCCGCCTGGATGCTTGATACCGGCAAACGCAACAATCTTGAAGCCTCGATGGCGAAAGCGAAGGCCGGGCTGGTTGTCACGCAAATCACGCAGAAAGCAGTCGAGATTCTCGGTCCGATCGGCTATTCGCGCAAATTGCTGGTCGAGAAGTGGATGCGCGACGCCAAAATCAACGACATCTTCGAGGGTACGCAGCAGATCAACATGCTGATCGTCGCGCGCCGCGTCCTGGGCTACGGTAACAAAGAGCTTAACTGACGCCGCGGCGAATATTCCGGCGGCGGGTCGTTTCGCGAGGATTGACTGCGATGGGTGACGATAAGCCGATTCGAGTGCATTTGGTCGTCGGTGGGTTTCCGCCCGGAGAGACTGCCGGTCACGACATGGATTACGTGCGACTCGCGCTCTTGCAGGCGCTACACGAGATGCCCGGCACGCGCGCCACGGTATCGAGCGATTTTCGCGACCTGGAGCGATGGCTCGAGCGCTCAGGTTTTTTGATTACCTACGTTGCCGGGCCCTATCCCGACGACGCCGGCAACGCTGCGCTCGTCAAATGGCTCGAAGGCGGAGGCAGATGGTTTGGCCTGCACGGCACGAGCGGCGGGAAAGCGGCAACGGTAGGCGCATCGCGTCGCGCGCGCAAGATGGTGAAGATGGGCCATCATGCGGTGCTCGGCGCGTTCTTCCTCAATCACCCTCCGGTACGGAGATTCCGCGTCACCGTCGCAATGCCGGCGCATCCGCTTGCCGCCGGGCTGCCGTCGTCGTTCGACGTCATGGATGAGCTTTATATGATCGAGCTGCAGGATCCGGCGCACACAGAAATCTTTCTGACCACCGAGATGCCCGAAAATCCCGCGCCGGGGTTCGGCTTCGTTTACGACCGCGACACTTCGATTCTGCCCGACGGCAAGACTCGCGCGCTCGGATTCACTCGGCAGGTGGGCGCGGGCGGCGTCGCCTATGTGGCTCTCGGGCATTGCCATTCACCCGATTGCAACGTACAGCCCTTCGTGGACCGGAGCGTCGACCCTGCCGGAATTACACCTCTGCTGTTCCGCGGCTCGTGGGAGAATGACGCGTTCAAGTCATTGCTGCGCAACGCGATCAGTTGGGGAATTAGCCCGCGCGGATAGCAGCGCGCCCGATGCCGTCAGTGGTGATCGGGCGCGAGGGCAGGGGACTCCGGTGCTTCCGCGACGATGCCGACTATCTCATCAGAAGTCGAACCACTTACCCTTGTCCCACCGGAAAATTTCGGTAGTGTGCGTGTCGTCGACCGGAGTAGCCTTGGCGGTTCTTTCGTCGTCAACCGTTTTGGCCTTGATTAGATAATGATATTCCTCGTAGCTGAGCTTGCCGATCGCAAAGCCTTGCGCTGACTGATGCGACTCGCAGCTCTCAACCGTGCTGTATCCCGTGTAGAGCGCGGTCTGGAAGCCGTTATCGAAGCGCCACGCGATATGCGCGAGGTTATTTTGCTCGCGCGCTTTGAGCTTTTGCTCCCAATTCTTGCAGAAAGCGGGAAAGGCCGCCGCGGCCTTCGCGTACTGGCGATCCATCAACAGCCGCGCGGGGTTCAGTCTTTTAACCACCGCCTTGACTCTTTCCCTAATGGTCTTTTTCTGTGCCGGGGTACTCGCGACCGGCGACGGATTAGCAGCAGGCCCGCCCAGCGACTCCGGGAGATGCTGCATCGCGGCGGCGCTCGAAGCGGCTTGCGGCGATTGCTGCGTGGAGCCTGCCGACGCCGCTACCATAGCGGCATGATTTGCCCGCTCGGTAGCGTCAGGCGCGATCGCGGCGGGCGCATGGCCGGTGACAGGGTTTTGCTCCTGCGAGCGGACAAGGCCTGGCGCCGCGGTGGCAGCGAGCGCGACGGCGGCTACGCTGATTAACCAGTAGCGTATGGATTTCATGACGATCGCTTATAGCAAATTTCCCGCGCTTCGTCAGTCCGGCGATCGCAATATTTCCAACTGCGAGTAAGGGCAAACCCGATAATTTCTTTCAAGACCAAGAGGCCGCACCGCTACGGCCGCGCACTCGCCGAAAAACGAACGGCCGGAGCATCCGAGTGGATGCTCCGGCCGCTTTCAGCCTGACTAATCCGGGAGCGGCACGACCTTAGTCGAGCGGCACCAGTTCGACGCGGCGGTTCTGGGCACGTCCGTCCGCAGTATCGTTGGGTGCGACGAAATCGGTCTTACCGTAGCCGTGCGGGATCAAACGGTCGGATGAGATTCCCTTACCTTCAAGGTAGCTCGCGACCGCGTTGGCCCGCCGATCCGACAGCTTCAGATTGTACTCTTCGCTTCCGATCGCATCGCAGTACCCGTTGACGTCGACCTTGACGTTCGGGTTCGATTGCAGCGTCGCCGCCGCTTCATCGAGCACCGCCGCGTCACCGGGGCGGATGTTGGCCTTGTTGAAGTCGAAGTGAACGCCCCGCAGGACGATCTTCTGCTTAACCGGAGGAGGCGGCGGAGGCGGCGGTGGTGGCGGAGGTGGAGGCGGAGGTGGAGGCGGTGGCGGAGGCGGCGGAATTACAGGGTCGCAAAAATAGTGGCCCGCCAGCGCTCCAAGTCCCGCACCGATCGCGGCGCCTCCCAATCCTGAGAACACTTTGGCATCCTCGGAAATCGGGTGGCGACTGCTGTTGTCGGCAATGACAATGCCCGACGCCGCACCGGCCGCGGCACCCGCCGCGCCGCCAACGATTGCGCAGGTGCTCCACTCGCGCGGTTGGCGTAAATACGTGCATCCGGCAAGCGCGCTGGCCGCGAACGCGGCGCCAGCGAACGCGACTACGGATTTGATCAAGCCTGACTGTCGTCTCATGAACTCCTCCCTACACCAAGTGCGTGTTTGCGCGGTGCTCTGAACCCCTCACTCGCCGCTACATCGCGTCACTAAGTCATAATTGCGGAGCAAATATAGTTATATTCCTCGACGGAATGCAACTAGGCGCTTGAATTTTTTCTCACACAGCCAAACCTCGGATTTTCGATGCTGACCAGCCAAAACAGTAAAGTCACTCGATAAAAGAAACAGCCGGGCCGTATTCGCAGCCCGGCTGTTGGTCGTCTTATGTCGCTATGGCCTGCCTGGCACCCAGTTCGATTAAACAGTGCCTTCAGCGAACGTTATCGCCATTGAGGCTTAGCAAATTTTAGTGCGGGCCGTGTCCATTATCCCATCCCAGGTGTCGGCCAGGGTTTCCACCGCCCGGTCCACCGTGCCATTTGTTCCAAACGTCAGGATGGTTCTGCTGCCACCAGCCCCTGTCGTGCCATTGATGGTTATCGTCGTAGTCACCGTCGTTGTACCAATGCGGGTGGTTCTGCGCCCATTCCGGATGGTGCTGACGCCACCATCCCGGATTGTTCTGCTGCCACCACTGTGCATTGTGCCACTGATGGTTCTGATCCCAATCGCCCGGTCCGCGTCCAGCCATCGGGCCGCCTGGTCCACCCATCATCGGACCGCCTGGTCCGCCCATCATCGGACCGCCTGGTCCGCCCATCATGCCTGGTCCCATACCGCGGACGGTATTGCGGACATTGGGATGATTCATGAAGTACTGATGCAGTCCCGGGTGTTTGTTGATCCAACGTTGGTCATTGATCAAGTTTGGGTTTTGCCGGAGCTGGCGCGCCTCGTTGGGATGGTGATTGAGGAACCGCTGGAAATCCTGGTCATATTGTGCGGGGTTACCACCTCCGTATTGCGCGAAGGCATGGCCCGCGGCCGCGATCGCGAAAAGCGAGGCAGCCAAAACCGTGAGCAATCTCTTCATCGTAAGTCCTCCAATGCAGACGAGTTTCCGGTGCGGCGCGAACCGATCAAAGAATCGGTGGGCGCGCGTCCGATTTTGTGGACCTCAACTTGGCCCAGTTTACATTATGAATATTCTGTCATGACCCGAACGATCCGCACGCCATTTGCGTGAAAGCAATCGATGTGCCGTCGCGGCGTCACATTGGCTCCAAGCTTTCTTATAGCAGAAATACACCTCCACGACGAGAAAGTTTTCGAGTTCAACGTCGAATCGCTCTGACGGCGCGTAGTTATGCGCAATTCGGTGCCGCGGCGCACGATTTGGTGCACCCTCGCGCGTCGACGATCGGTCTCAG
Organism: Deltaproteobacteria bacterium; assembly: GCA_021799555.1. Lineage (GTDB taxonomy): Bacteria > Desulfobacterota > Binatia > Binatales > Binataceae > JBARDN01. Next base: position 14,068 of record JAJZAG010000013.1, read on the forward strand.
AATGTTACCGCTCAGGTTAGAAGGGGGACGCGCGCAGTGGTAGACTGAAAACATTCTCATGCTCTCACTCGCACGCGGTAAAGAAGGCAGCTTCCGGCTGGTCTCCAGCTATAAGCCCGAGGGCGATCAGCCTGCGGCGATCGAGGCGATCGTGCGCAACCTTAACCAGGCTGTGCCGCACCAGGTACTGCTCGGCGTTACCGGCTCGGGCAAGACCTTCACGATGGCCAATGTGATCGCGCGAGTTAATCGGCCCGCGCTCGTGATGGCGCCGAACAAAACCCTCGCGGCGCAGCTCTATAACGAGTTCAAGAGCTTGTTCCCCGAAAACGCGGTCCGCTATTTCGTTTCTTATTACGATTATTATCAGCCCGAAGCCTACGTCCCCTCCACAGATACGTTCATCGAAAAGGACTCGAGCATCAACGACGAGATCGACAAGCTCCGCCATTCGGCAACTAAGGCGCTGCTCGAACGCAACGACGTTCTGATCGTGGCGTCGGTCTCGTGCATCTATGGCCTTGGCGAGCCGGAAGTCTATTTCGAGACGGTCGTTTTCCTCGAAGAAGGGCAGACGATCGAGCGCGACCGCGTGCTGCGCAAACTCGTCGATATCGCCTATCAGCGCAACGACTACGATTTCCATCGCGGAACCTTCCGCGTGCGCGGCGACACGGTTGAGATTTTTCCCGCCTACGAAGAAGCGCGCGCGGTGCGAATCGAATTCTTCGGCGACGAAGTCGAGGCGATGTATGAGATCGACGCGCTGCGCGGCAAGGTGATCCGTAAGCTCAGCTCGGTCGCCGTCTATCCAGCTTCGCATTACGTGACGACTTCGGACCGGATGGAACGCGCGGTCGCGGGAATCCGCGCCGAGCTAAAGGAGCGGCTGGAATTCTTCCGCTCCGAAAACCGCCTGCTCGAAGCGCAACGCCTCGAACAGCGCACGATGTACGATCTCGAGCTGTTGGCCGAGATGGGCTTCTGCCCGGGAATCGAAAACTACTCGCGCCATCTGACCGGCCGCTCACCCGGCGATCCGCCGCCGACGCTGCTCGACTATTTCCCCAAGGACGCGATCTACTTTATCGACGAAAGCCACGTCACCGTTCCACAGATCGGCGGGATGTACCGCGGCGATCGTTCGCGCAAGCAAACTCTGGTCGATTTCGGCTTCCGCCTGCCCTCGGCTCTCGACAATCGCCCGCTCAATTTCGAGGAGTGGGAATCGCATGTGCATCAGGCCGTTTACGTATCGGCAACGCCCGGCGATTACGAACTCAAACGCTCCGGTGGACTCGTCGTGGAGCAACTCATCCGCCCAACGGGGCTTATCGATCCGGAAATCGAGGTGCGCAAGGCCGGAACCCAAGTTGATGACCTGCTCGAGGAGATCCGCAATCGCACGGCGGCTGGCGAGCGCGTGCTCGTCACCTGCCTGACGAAAAAAATGGCGGAAGATCTGACCGACTATTATCACGATCTCGGCGTGCGCGTGCGCTACCTCCATTCGGATATCGAAACGATCGAACGCGTCGAGATTATCCGCGCGCTTCGCAAAGGCGACTTCGACGTGCTGGTCGGGATCAACCTGCTGCGCGAAGGACTGGATCTGCCCGAAGTTTCGCTCGTTGCGATTCTCGACGCCGACAAGGAGGGCTACCTGCGCTCGGCCCGCTCTCTGGTTCAGACGATTGGCCGCGCGGCGCGCAACCTTCACGGGCTGGTCCTCATGTACGCCGACCGGATGACGGATTCGATGCGCCGCGCGATCGACGAGACCAATCGGCGCCGCGCCAAACAGCTCGCCTATAACCACGAACACGGCATCACTCCGACCACGATCACCAAGTCGATTGATGCGTCGCTGGTCGAGATGTATTCGCCGGAGTGGGCCGTCGTGCCTGAGGTCGAAGACCGGCCCGGCGACGAAGACCTGCTGCCCGCGCATGAAATTCCGGAACGAATCACGGCGCTGCGCCGCGACATGATGGACGCGGCCGAGAAGCTTGATTACGAGCGCGCCGCCGAGCTGCGCGACCAGATCAAAAAGCTCGAACGCAAGGCCTTCGGGATGGACTCGCAGCGTCCAGCGGCCGCAAAAGCGCCGCCGGGTTCGCCGGGATCTCGCGCCAACGACCGCGGCCGTAATCGATTCGAAGCGAAGAAGCCCCCCGACGCGCCGATCCGGATGCGCCCGCGCAAAGGCGCCGGCGCCGTCCCGGCAGCCGCGGTAGGTACGCGCGCGCGCCAAGGCAAACTGAAACTGATTCCGGACCCCCCAAAGTAGACCCGAATCCGGTGCACTCGCGATCCGAAGCCGCGCATTCAAGCGCGCGGGCGGCGTCCTCATCGCCGCCGTGCGTGATCGGCAACGCAGCCGCGCGCAACTGATCGAGCGGGCGCGGGCGTTGCGCGCTTCAAACGAATCCGGCACGGGTCATCTGTGGAGAAACCGGCCCCGTACTGGATCAGTACAATGCTCGCCGAGTAGCCGAGACGGGCTGACGGTTCGTCTCACGAGGCGGTCGGCGAATTTACCTCGGTGCGCATTTGTCCGATTAGCTTGCGCGCCGCCTCCGCGCCCAAAAGCCGATCCGCCATCGGATAGAGCACCGCTTCCTCCTTGCCGTCGTGGCTGCGAAAAAGTGCGGATGGGTCCGCGATTTCGCCTTCAATCGCCTGAATTGCCGTCCATCGCTCCTGCACCGTCAGCAGCGGTGCAAGACCGTCGAGCACGCGTTCGATCTCGCGATGCTCCAGGCGCATCGCATTGGTCGGACCGGTCTGCCGCATTCCGGTTTTGTCCTCGATTGCAGGAAACAGGATCTGCTCCTCCATCGCGATATGCCGGCGCAGGGCGGCGATAAACTCGGCCGCGCGGACATGGACCGTGTTGAAATCCTCACGTTCGAAAGCGGCGATCGTCTCGTCCCAGAGCTCTGTGATCCGGCGATGGTCGGCGCAAAGAAAACCGGTTATCGAATCGGCGGGTGCGCCCGCGCCGCTGGCGGTCTGGTTATTATCGTCAGAGTTGCTCATCGGTTCGCAATACTCCTGTCGGACTGATCGGACTAGCGGGTCACGCACGGACCGCTCTTTGAACATATAAGCGGCGTGCGCTGCGGGAACAAGAGCGCCGTCGCCGCCGCTGCGCCGGATTGACAGCGGCAGCGGCAGCACCCACAATTAACCAGCCGGTTAATTGTGGCAATGAAGCATCCCCTCAAGCGGTCCATCAACGGCCCGCGAGATCCCGCGCGAAATTTGGCCCGCACCCGCAGGCGCATTCTGCGCGCCGCACTGGCGGAGTTTTCCGCGCGCGGAATGGCGGGAGCGCGTACCGAAACGATTGCGCGCCGTGCCCGCGTCAACAAGCGGATGCTGTTCTACTGTTTCGGCAGCAAACGCGGACTCTACGCCGAAGTCCTGCGCCGTAAGATCGCGAGCAAGGCGGCTGCAATCGCTTCGACACCCGAGGATCTGGGCGCGGCGCTCAAGTACTGGGCCGAAATAGGCGCCGGCGACCGCGATTGGATTCGGATGCACGAATGGGAGGCGCTCGGCCCCTCCGCGGGTCCCGCCGTCGCGCTGACGGATCGCAGGAAGCTGTTCCGCAGCGTTCGCGCGCGCCTGCGCCGAGCGCAGAGCAAGGGCGCGCTTGAGCGCGGAATCAATCTTGAGCAGTTGTTTCTTTCCGTGATCGCGCTGAGCGCGTTCCCTGCCGCATTTCCCCAAATCGCGCGGTTGGTTACGGGGATGGCTCCCACGGATCCCCGCTTCCGCCGCGCACGCGCTAAATTTCTCGATTGGCTCGGCGCGCGGATGGCGTCGTCCGGACAGGGACGAGCGCGGGGCAGGGCGCGATGAGTGCCGCGCCAATCGCAGCCGATTCCGCGGATGCGCTCGCCACCAATATTGCCGATCTAGCCTGGCGGCCGTCGCATAATCAGTGGGTGGTTGCGATGACGGTGACGATGGCGACCTTCATGGAGGTGCTCGACACCAGTATCGCCAATGTCGCGCTGCCGCATATCGCCGGTGGCCTGTCAGCCGGCGTCGATGAAAGCACCTGGATTCTCACGTCATATTTAGTCTCGAACGCGATCGTGCTGCCGATCAGCGGATGGCTGGCGGGCGTGTTCGGACGCAAACGGTTTTACATGGCGTGCGTCGCGGTGTTCACGATCAACTCGTTTCTGTGCGGGCTGGCGCCGTCGCTGGCGGTGCTGGTCGTCCTGCGTGTGATACAGGGCGCCGGTGGAGGCGGATTGCAGCCGAGCGAGCAGGCGATTCTCGCCGACTCGTTCGCACCCGAGGAACGCGGGATGGCGTTCGCGATCTACGGGATGGCGGTGGTGCTGGCGCCGGCGATCGGGCCGACTCTCGGCGGATGGATCACCGACAACTTCACCTGGCGTTGGATCTTCTTTATCAACGTGCCGGTCGGGATAATCTCGCTGCTTCTGAGCTACCGCGTGGTCGAGGATCCCCCTTATATCGTGCGCGAGGTCAAGGAGCGCACCCAGTCGCTCCGGATCGATTATATCGGACTCGGGCTGATCGCGGTCGGGCTGGGCTTTTTGCAGGTCGTGCTCGACAAGGGCCAGCGCTCCGACTGGTTCCAGTCGCAGCTTATCGCGACGCTCGCGATCACGAGCGTGCTTGCGATCGCAGCCTTTATCTTATGGGAGCTGCACACCGAGCATCCGGTGATCGATCTGCGGCTGTTCAAGGATCGCACCTTCGCGGTCTCGTCGATTATGATGTTCACGCTGGGGATTGTGCTGTTCGGAACCACGGTGCTGCTGCCCGAGTACGTCCAGGAGCTGATGGGATACACCGCACAGCAGGCCGGGATGGTGCTGACGCCAGGCGGCTTCGCGATGATGGTGACGATGCCGATCGTGGGCGCGCTGATCTCGCGCGTGGATGGGCGAATCCTAATCGCGATCGGATTCGTCGTTACCGGGGCCGCGATGCTGCATATGGCGGGAATCTATCCGGGAATCGATTTCCGCACCGCGATGCTCTATCGGATTTACCAGTCGATGGGACTGGCGTTTCTGTTCATTCCGATCACGACGATGGCGTACTCGGACATGCGTCCCGACCAGAACAACGACCTCTCGGCGATCATGAATTTCACCCGCAACATCGGCGGCAGCGTCGGCATCTCGATGGTGACCACGCTTCTGGCGCGGCGCGCACAGTTTCACCAGACCGGTTTGATATCCCGGTTAATGCCGCTCAACCCTAACCTGCGCGCGCAGCTCGGCGGGATCGGGGTGCAGCTCTTTCGCGCGGGCGCCGATCGGACGGGTAATCGCGCGCTCGGAATCATCTATGGTGGCGTGCTGCGGCAGGCGAGCGCGCAGGCGTACGTCGATGTGATCTGGCTGATGGGGATCGTCACGCTGAGCGTCTTGCCGCTCGTCCTGTTGATGCGCAATTCAAAGCCCGGCAACGGCGCGGCAAGGATACACTGAGAGCGGCCGTCCGCCGTGCGCAGATTCCTATTTGGGCGCAGCGCTGCCGGCGGTTTGCGAGACTGGCAGCCAAGTCCGGTCTGGATTGTATTGGGTCATCGCGGCCGCTATCTGCATCGTCTGCGGACCCAGGTCCTTCTGATAAATTTGGCCGTCCTGATTGGCAATAAAGGTCATCACGCCCGAGTCCCGGTATTTGACCGGGTAGGCGACCAGCGCGAATCCGCCAGTCATCTTGCCGTCGACGAAGTAGCTCTTGGCGCCGCCGGGAGCGGACGCCCCTTGTTCGGTAAGGATGCGATAAATATAGCCGTGAAAGGGATGCGGCTGAGCGTCGCTATGATGCTGATATCCCTCGAGCGCAGCGTCCGCGACCAGCGGTCCAAGGGGGCTTTGTGGTTTCCCGCCGGCCTTGACCGGCCAATACAGGCCGTCCTGGGTTCCGGGCGTGCTGCGGAACTTCTGGGAATATTGATGCACTGAGTTACCGTCGTGCAGCGATGCGTAATAAGCGTGTTCGCCGGCGGCAATCGCCTGGCAAACTTTGATCGCGGTCAACTCGTTGGAGCCGATTCGGCGAAACAGAATTTCCCTACGGCCGTATTTGGTATCGAAGTACCACTGCGAACCGTTTTCCCGCAGCGGGATTGGACTGGGCCAGTTGTTGGCGCCGATGTAGAGAAACACGCGTCCGTCGGCAGCGGTGGCGAACTGATGTAGCTGCTTATATCTCCGGGTGAACCGGGCGCGGTTGTTCTGATCGGCCCTGCGATCGCCAGAGGAAATCAAGTCATGGGCTGAGGGACCCAGAATAGCGAGCAGTTCCTGATCGTTATTACTCTGGACGGCCGCCGCCAGCGCATCCGCCGCCGCATTGGGCGAACTGAAGGTTTTCTGGCCCGGCGCCTGTGCGCGCGCTGAGGATGCGCCGAGCGCGATTAGGAGACAAATCACCAGAGTCTGCGTGAATCGCCCGCCCGTGGTGCGGTTTTGATTATTGTCTATTGCTTGAAGCATAGCTGTTTCCCGGCTTCGCAGTTTTTTGGTGGCCGTCAATCGTGATCGTCGCCGCGGCCGAAATCACCGCCGCCGAAACTGTTCCGCCCGCGCATACTATCCCTCCACGTCTCGGCCCCCGGCTCGCCTCCGGAAAAAATACTTCCGTATGAATCGCCACCCTCTGCGCCTCCCCAGCCGCTATATTCGCCCCCGTAGCCGCCTGGATAGCCGCCGCCATAATAGCCACCGTAACCCGGTCCGTACTCGCCGCCATAGCCGCCGCCCAATAATTGACCGAGTCCCGGACCGCCGCCATAGCCGCCATAGCCGCCATAGCCGCCGAAACATCCCGCAGCCAACGCAGTTGCGAAAATAGCCGCCGCTAAAATTAGCAGGGTACGACCGCCGAAGATTTTCATGCGATACCTCCGCGCCCGGTGCCGGTGCGCGAACCGCGTGGACTATTATTACTGATGCAGACTTGCCTCAACGTCGAGTGCCTCGCAAGTGTCAAAAATCGGCGGCAAAGTTCGAGTCCCAAAGGCTGCGGCCGGACCGATACTTGTAAATCGTACGGCGTCCGCCGTGCGTGCGATCTGGCGGATCGCGCGCCTGCTGGCGCATAATCCGGTCTGGCGGGGCTTCTGAGTTGTTTGTGTGGCGTCGTAAAGGGGGTCTATCACTATCGCTGCCGCGCGTTCCAGCATTGCCGCGGAGATTCAGCCGGCGTCATCCTATGATGGACTATGGCCGGCGCTGCGGCGCAGGATTGCGTCGATCACGCGGTCAATCGATGTAGCGCCGATTTATGTGGTGGCGGGTGCGATCGCGATCGGCGACGGGCTCGGCAATTTCCGCGTCTTCGCACCGCAATGGCTCGCGTTCGCCCTGACCGCCGCTGCGGTCTGCGCTTATGTAACCATCCGCCCGCGCCTTGGTTACGCGCTTGCGATAATAGCGATCGCCGCGGCGGCGACGATTCCGGTGCGCGAACTGCTCGCGCCCGAAATCGCGCCGGGTTCCATCCGCGGTTTCGCCGACGGCGATAAGGTTACCCTCGCAGGGGTTCTCGATCGCGCGCCCGAGCAGACGCCGAATCTGACCCACCTCTACCTGCGCGTCAGCCGCGCGGCGCATTTCGGCTCGCCGCTGTCGCCCTCGAGCGGAGAAGTGCGGATTGCGGCGCTGGACCGGGCGCGCTTCCAAATCGGCGATGTGATCCGAATTACCGGGCGCCTGCGCTTTCCGCGCAACAACGGCGATCCGGGCGAATTCGACTATCAGGGCTACATGGCGCGTGCGGGAATCACGGCGACGATGACCGCGCCCCAGCGCTCGTTTGGAACACCCGCGTTTTCGATCGATGGCTCGCGCAAGCCTCTGCTCGCCGGCGCAATCGAAGCTGTACGGGAACGAATCGGCGCATTCTTCGACGCGAACCTCAAAGATCCCGAGCGCGCGGAAATGCGCGCGATCGTGATTGGCGATCGCGGCGGAATCACTCCCGCCTTGCGCGATCGCTTCGCCCGCACCGGCATGGCGCATCTGCTCGTTATCTCGGGACTGCATCTTAGCTTTGTCGCGGCGGCCGTCTTCGCGTTTGTGCGGCTCCTGATGATGCTTGCCCCGGGACTCGCCAGCCGCGGATGGGCCAACAAGGCCGCCGCAATCGCGGCAGGCGCGGCAGTGTGCGCCTACGCCGCTATCGCGGGTCATCATGTCTCGACGACCCGTGCGCTGGTGATGGTGCTGGCGTACATGTTCGCGATCGTCATCGATCGCTCGCGCGAGGCGCTCGCCAGCATGGCGCTTGCCGCAATTGTGATTTGCATCGCGCTTCCGGGCTCAACCGCCGACGTGGGGTTCCAACTCTCGTTCGCCTCGGTGCTCGCGATTAGCCTTGGGATGCGCCGCTTCGCCGCATGGATTAGATGGCGGCGATTTCGCGGGCGGCTTGCGCGCGACGGCCCGGCGCGCGGATGGACGATCTTCGGCGCCGTCATCGGATACGTTGCCGTTTCGTTCTGGGCGATGCTCGGAACGGCGCCGCTGACGGCTTTCCATTTCAACCAGTTCGCAATCGTGGGTCTCGCCGCCAACGCGGTCGTGGTTCCGATAATGGGATTTTTCGCAACCCTATGCGGCCTCGGCGCTGCGCTCGCGAGCTTTCTGTCGATACCCGCGGCGCGCGGCTTGCTGCGCGCCGGTGCGCTGGCGCTCGAACTATCCAACTATCTGGCCGGATGGTTCCTGCGATGGCCCGGCGCATGGGCGCGCGCCTTCACACCGACGCTAATCGAGCTCGCGCTCGCCTATGCTGCGATCCTGCTATGGCTGGGTGCGCCGATCAAAGACGACCCGCGTATCGCGCACGCGCCCGACGATTCCGGCGGCCTCGCTGCGGCGCAACCGCAGGCGCATCCGCGCATTGGCTGGCGCGCCGCCGCTGCCGCGATAATCGTTGTGCTCGCGATCGCCGACGCGGGATGGTGGATCCACGACCGGTATTTCTCGAGCACATTGCGCGTGACATTTCTGGCGGTCGGGGAGGGCGATGGCGCCGTAGTGCGCTTTCCGGGCGGGCGCGTGATGCTGATCGACGCCGGCGGCGCCTATCGCGGCTACGATTATGGAGAACGCGTCGTCGCACCGTATCTATGGTCGCGGAAAATCATGCAGGTCGATTATCTGGTGATGAGCCATCCGGATTTGGACCACTTCGGCGGCTTTTCGTTTATCGCCGATAACTTCTCGCCGCGCCGCTTTTGGTCCTCAGGCGCCTTAAGCCCCGATCGTAGCTTCGGCCTCTTGATGGCTTCGCTGGAACGCAATCGCGTGCGGCTGCGCACAATCACCGCCGCGTCCGCTCCCGCAACGATCGGCGGGGTGACGGTCGACGCAATCACGCCAGAGCCGGCGCACGCCGAATCGAACAACAACAGCTCGCTCGTGATCCGGCTCGAGCTTGGGAGATCGAGCTTTCTTTTCACCGGCGATATCGAAGCGCCGGGCGAGGCTGCCCTCGAAGCGTCGGGGCGCAATCTGCGCGCCGCGGTCCTGAAGGTGCCGCATCACGGCAGCACAACCTCATCGACGCCCGCTTTTATCGCGGCGGTCCGTCCAATCGTCGCCGTAATCTCCGACGGCTATCGAAATCGCTTCCACTTCCCGGCCGCCACCGTAATTTCGCGCTACCAGGCCTCCGGCGCGACGGTCCTTCGCACCGACCGCGACGGCGCGATCGCGGTCAGGGCGACGCCGCGCTCGATATCGGTGAGCGCCTATCGCTCGATTCCAATTCCGCCGTATTCCGCGCATTGAGCGCCCGCCAGGTCGTAAACCGCCCGCCACAGAGCCGCCTCCACAAGGAATCCCACCCCAAAACTCAACTTCGCATAAGAAATATTATGTCAACTAGACGCGCGATTAGTACAATGTTGACAGTCAGGCCGAAATTGTTAGAGAATTTGCAGGATGGACGGCATCACCGCAATTGTGGCGATGATAAGCCGTGCTTATGGATACGAACGTTATCTCCGGCTTCCGTCGCGAAGATCGGGAACGCTGGCGGTATTTAGTGTTCCAGTCGGCTTTAGACGATAGCGGCAAGGATGGCATTAGTCCAGCCTTCGTGCTCGCGGGCTATTCCGCGCGGCCCGCTGAATTCATGGACATGGCCGACGCATGGCGGGCGTTACTGACCAAAGAACCGAAACTCGATTACATCAAGGGCTATGAGGCGTTCGGTTTGCACACCCAGTTTAAGGACTGGACCGTCGATGAACGCGACCAACGCTTGTTGGAATTCATAGAGTTAATTGCTCGATATTCTGGCAAGGGGATCGCTTTCGTCATCGATAGTGAACCGTTCTCCCTCATCAAAAATTTGAAAGACGAGGCGGGAGTCTCATTCAAAGACCCTTATCAGGTCGCCTATCTGTGGAGCATCTCCACGCTGCTTCAGGTGCTACCAGACCTGGGAGAGGACGTGATGGATATGGTCTTTGATTGCGATCTGATCACCCGCAGACAGGCGGCAAGAGCCTACAAAAGTATTCTCAAGGAGTGGCCTACCGAGATAACGCAGCGTCTATTGCGAAAAGAACCCCACTGGGAAGATGACCGACAATTTCTGCCGTTGCAGGCCGCCGACCTGTTGGCATATTGCGTCCGTGCAGGTCGCGACCCGGACGAGCGCCATGATCGAGTTAGAGATTCGCCGGTCTATGCGGCAATGCGTTCAATTCCAACAGCGCTCGCCTACGTTGATCGCGAGAGGAT
>JAJZAG010000244.1 GCA_021799555.1 Deltaproteobacteria bacterium
GGCGCAATCCTCGACGACCGATGCTGTGGTGTCGGTCGAGCCATTATCGACCACGATACAATCGAGCGCGGCATCAACCGGAATCGCGAGCGCCGCGATGCTGGCGAGCGTCGCGCTCAGCGTGGTTGCACGGTTATGAGTCGGAATCGCGACGGTGATCGTGGTAGGCAATTTGACAGTCCCGCGCCCGGACTCCTGCGGTCATAATAGCCGAACCGCGCCAGCCGTCGGAATTCCGGTCGGCGGGCGCGGTTCGGAGCGTAACCGATTCGAGCCGTCTACTTCTTCGCAGGGGGCGGAGGAGGCAACGATGCCTGCGACGGAGCTGCCGCAGCGGCCGGCGAAGCTCCTGCTGCTGGAGTAGGCGTTTCGGTCGGCGTCGGCGACGGCGGTTTGGGCAGCGGCGCGCTCGACTGCGTGAATACAATCGAAGTGACGTTCAAATCCGGCGTCGCTTTCTGCTGGATGTCAGGCGGAGCAGTCAGCTTAAAGCCGAAGCTGCGGGTTTCACCCGGCACAAAGGGCAGGACCGGGCGCGCAAAATCGGTAAACTCGAGCGGAGTTGCGACCGGCACGTGCACTTCGGTGAAGACCTGCTTCTTCTTTTTGCCCTTGCCTTCCCAGTAGGTGACAGTGAACTGAACTTCGTCGATCGCCTTGTCGCCCGTATTGGTCATATTGCCGAAAATCGCAGGCACCCGCGATTGCGACATCTTCATATCCACATTTGACAACACGATTTTGGGGATGTAGGCCTGCGCTTCCGGAATCTGATTCTTGGCGTTCTGAACGTCGGCAAGCTCACGATTGTAGATGAACTTCATGCCATCGTTTCCGGTGGCCTGTTCCTTGCCGAGCTCGGCGATCGCCTGCTGATAGAGGGTGATTGCCTTGTCGTAATCGTGCTGATGGTAAGCGGCGATCGCATCCTTGTGGATTTTCTCGATTTTGTCTTTAGCCGGAAAATCGACAAAAACCCTCCACTCTCCGCCCTGCTGAACCAGCGCGATATTGTCGTCGTAGTTGAGCTTCGGGTAGCTGTTGTCGTTGATTTGCTTTTGCGCGACCGCGTCGGGGGTATCGTTGGGGCCAATCGTCGCATCGATGGTCCGCTCCCAGAGCGGCAGGTCGGGGCGCGTCACGTGGACAACCACGTTGGCCTTGTCGCCTTCAACTTTTGCATCACCGACCTGGAAATCGACCGCGTGCAGGATGGTCTTGAACCAGTCCCTGCTGACATCGGGCGCGAGCGGAATCTCGGTCAGAAACTGCTCCATCGTGACATCGACCTGGTCCTGATGGGAGAGCGCCTCGTAGCAGGCGGGATAGTTGTACAGCTTGAGCGCGCCGACATAGCCTTCAGCGGCGCGCTGCGGCGTATGGCCCATGCATCCGGCGATCAGCGCCGCGCATAGCGCCACGATTGCGAGGCTGCGAGTTCGAGCAACAGGTTTAGTCGTCTTCAAGAATCCCACCTCCACGGTCGGCAAACGCTAGGATTGTAATGGCTCGGCATTCAAAAACAAGGGCGTCGCATCCGCCGCGCTATTCGCTCGCCGGCATCCGCTTGAGCTCGACAACGTTGCCCTCGGGATCGCGCACGTAAATCGAATACCCCATACCGCGCGCGCCGTAGCGCTCGGCTGGTTCGCCCAGCACCTCGACTCCGGCGCGGCGCAGATCGGCGGCGAGCGCGGCGATGTCGCCAATTTCAATTCCGAGGCAGATATGATCGACGTTGGCGCCGTCTTCGCTGCGGGGCGGCTGCGCTGGGACTAGATCGATCATGCTCCGGCCAGCGCGGAGCTGAATCAGGCCGATCCGGTCGATCCGGCGCTCTTCGCTCAGCCCCAGGACGCGCGTGTAGAAATCGAGCGTGCGCTCCTGCTTCCGGCATCGCAAAACCACATGATCCAGTTCCGCGACCTTTAGTCCTTCGATCATAAAGACTGCTCCGTGATCCTGGTGACGCTGCGCTGCTCAGCGTTCGACCGGCATTCCCGCGTCGGCCCACTCGAGCATCCCGCCGCGAAGGTTCCAAACCCGCTCGAAGCCGAGTCCGGTCAGAATCGCAGCGGCGGTGGTGCTGCGCACGCCAACCCTGCAGATCGTGACAATGTCGCGCTCGCGAAAGTGCATGAGGTCCGCGGCGCGTTCGGCCAGCTCAGCAAGCGGCACGCGAATCGCTCCAGCGATATGCCCGAGCTCACCGCGGAATTCCATCTCCTCGCGAACGTCAATCAAAACCGGTGGACTCGATCCGCTCAGCCGCTCGCCGAGCTCGGGCGGCGCGAGCTGTCGCACCGCGTCAAGTTGTGCGAGGTTCGGAAACTTGATCTGTCCGGCGTCAACTTCAGATTGATTCGGCTGCAGCGCCTCCTGTATTCCGTCCGGAAGCGGCAATCCGAGATTGTGCATTAACTCGACATACTCGGCACGCGACTTTCCCGCCAGTCGCGGATTCGAGAGCTTTTCTTCCCCGATTGTCGATTGCTTGTGCCCCCGATAATCGTGCGCGGGCAATACGAGCGTTGCGTCGGGCAGCGTGAACAGCTTGCCGACGATCGAATCGTATTGCCGGCCCGCGTCGCCGCCCGCAAAATCAGCCCTCCCAGTCCCGTGGATCATCAGGCAATCCCCCGTCATCACCCAACCACCCACGCGCAGGCTGATCGAATCTGGCGTGTGCCCGGGAGTGTAGAGGACCTGCATCGGCACGTCGCCTATCGTGAGCTGCTGCCCATCTTCGACGTGAATCGCAACGTGAGGCGACGGCGCCCGCCGATGCATCACGAGCGGAGCCGCGGTCAGGTCCGAGATCTCCGCCGCGCCGCTGCGATGGTCCGCGTGGGTGTGCGTGTCAATTACGAATTCCAGCTTAAGTCCGTAATAGGCGAGCACGCCGAGATAGCGGCCTATCTCCTCCCGGCGCGGATCGACAAGAGCGGCCTTTCGCGCGGCATTCGAAGCTATCAGGTAGCACTTGCACTTGGCGTGGTTGAGCTCGATCAGAAGCATCGCGCGCACCCCTGGCCGATTATAGCCTCGAAGCGCCGCCGCTGCGACCGCCACCCTCCGCTTGATCGCCCGCGTCACAGCCCAGATTATGAGGAACCGGCCGTCGCCTGAGCGGCCCAGCGCAAAGCGAAACCCGCAACTTCGTATGAATCCACACAGTGCACTCGCTCTGGTCATTTTCGCACTGACCTATTCTGTGATTGCTGCTGGCAAACTGCCCTTCCTGCATATCGACCGAACCGGCGCAGCCCTGGCCGGTGCGGTCGCAATGGTGGCCGCCGGCGTGGTGTCCGAGCGCGGCGCGCTCGAAGCGGTCGATTTCCACACGCTGGCGCTATTGCTCGGGATGATGATCGTGGTCGCCAACTTGCGACTATCGGGCGCCTTTCAGCTTTTCGCCCACGCGATGCTGGGCAGGGCGCGCAGCGGCTATGGTCTACTGGCGATGACGGTCGCGGCGTCGGGCGTGCTCGCCGCGTTCTTCATCAACGACGTCGTTTGTCTCGCGCTGACTCCGCTTTTGATCGACGCGACCGAAAGCGTTGGCGCCGAACCGGCGCCGTTTTTGCTCGCGCTCGCGACCGCGAGCAATATCGGCAGCGCCGCCACGATCACCGGCAATCCGCAGAACATGATCGTCGCTGGCTTCGCGCACCTTGGATACACTTCCTTTGCGCTTCACGTCGCGCCGTCGGCAATTCTGGGTTTAGCGATCGATTTTGCGATCCTTGCGATCGTCTATCGCGGGTCTCTCGGAAAATTACATCGTAGACCGGGCTCGGAGACGCGCGCGCCCGTCCCGGCGAATCGCTTCCTGATGATCAAGTCATCCGTAGCGGCCATTGCGGCGCTATGCCTGTTCCTCGCTGGTTTTCCGACCGAACTGGTCGCGATGGGCGCGGGAGTGGTGCTGCTCTTCACCCGGAAGATCGAACCCGCACGAGTTTACGAGCTGATCGATTGGACGATGCTCGCGATGTTCACGGGACTGTTCATCGTGATCGCCGGCTTCCAGACCACGGGAATTCAGAACGACATAATCCGATGGAGCGGCGACGGCGCGCTCGCCAATCCCCTTACGCTGTCGGCGATCACCGCGCTGCTCTCGAACCTGGTCAGCAACGTGCCCGCCGTCCTGCTGTTTCGACCGCTCTTTCCTCTTCTTGGCGGAACGCGGCAGGTCGCTCTGGTAATCGCCAGCGCGAGCACGATGGCGGGAAATCTGACGGTGGTGGGATCGATCGCGAACCTGATCGTGATCGAGCAGGCCCGCGCGCGTGGCATCAAGATCACGTTCGGCGGATATCTCCGCGTCGGATTGCCGATCGGAATCCTGACCTTACTGGTCAATGCGGCGGTTCTGTCGGTGCGCTTCTGAGCGTCCGCGCGGATCGGGCGGGATACGCGAAGCGCCGCACCTCGGCCGCTGCGACTGCTTCAGCGACCATCCGCGCGATATCGAGCCTTGCTTCCGCAGCCTCCACCTCGGCGATGCGCGCGTGAGTCTCCGGATGCGCCGGCACGAACAGTGTGCAGCAATCTTCGTCGGGAAGAATCGATGTCTCGAACGTGCCGAGCGTGCGCGCCTGCTCGACAATTTCGTTTTTGTCGCTCCCGACCAGCGGGCGCAGAATCGCAAGATTCGAGGAATTTTCGATCACCGCCATGTTGTCGAGCGTCTGCGAAGCCACCTGTCCGAGGCTCTCGCCCGTGACGAGCGCGGTTGCTCCCGTCTTCGCCGCGAGCGCGCAGGCGATCCTCACCATCAAGCGGCGGTAGAGGATCACGCGCAGCGGGCGCAGCGATGACGCCACGATCTCACGCTGGTAATTTCCGAACGCAACCAGCGCCAGCGTCGATTTTGCTTGATAGCGGGTGAGATGCGCCGCCAACTCGCAGGCCTTTTCGCGGCTCGCCGCGGAAACGAGGGGATGCGCGTGGAAGTGCACGAAATCAAGCTTTAGTCCGCGCCGCATCATCCGGTACGCCGCGACCGGCGAATCGATACCGCCCGACAGCAGTGCGAGCGCACGCCCCGACACGCCGATCGGCAAACCACCCGCACCGGGAATTTTCCCCGCCGACACGAACGCGGCGTGAGCAAGTATCTCGATCGATATCACTAGTTCGGGATTGTGCAGGTCAACCGCATACCCTAGCGCTTCGTGCACCGCTGCACCGACTTCGCGATCGACCTCCATCGAGTTCATCGCAAAGCGCTTGTCGCCGCGCCGCGTGGTGACTCGAAAGGTTCGCGCGGGATGGGCTCGCGCCCGCGCAATCGCTTCGCGGACGATCGCCTCGATCTCGAGCGGGACTTCGTAGCTGAGCGAAAAGTTTTGCAATCCGAACACAAGCGCGGCCCGCTCGATTACGACGGCGTCCGCTATCGCGTCAGGAATCTCGACAATCAAGCGCGGTCCTTCGCCGCGCATCTTGCCAAGCCCGACATCGGCGAACAGCGCGCGCAGGTTGTGCCGCAATTGATCGACGAAGCGCCACTGGTTGCGTCCCTTGAGCGCAATCTCGTGATATCTGCCGATCAAATACCGCATCGCTTGATTCTCTGTCCGATCGAGATCCGCCCGCGCCTCGAAGCTTAACCGCGTCCTCGGTCCGAACCAATCCCCCAAGCCTTGCAAGCGCGCGAGCGCCGCACGATTATCTGAAGCAATGCCATCATCGAGCGAAACCGCCGCCCGTCACGCATTCGTAAACCTGGCCATGGAGCGCGCCTCGTGACCCGGAGAGCGCAGGTAGATCGTCATCTGGAACGGTTGCGCTCCGCGCTGGCGAAATCCAAGCCCCCGCCGCGCGATTTACTCGCAAACAATCGCAAGGCCGCCGCTGTTCTGGTCCC
>JAJZAG010000245.1 GCA_021799555.1 Deltaproteobacteria bacterium
ATCGCGCGTGTGCGCGATGAATTGCTACTACAGCAACCTGATCGAAGGCCACGATACACATCCAATCGACATCGAGCGCGCCCTCAAGGGCGATTACAGCAACGACGCCAAAAAACGCGACCTCCAGCTGGAAGCCAAGGCGCATATCGCCGTCCAAACATGGATAGACACCGGCGGCCTCAGCGGCCGCGCTGCCGCTGTCGAATCCATACGCGAGATTCACCGGCGATTCTGCGAGGCGCTGCCAGAAAGCCTCATGTGGGTCGAGGATCCCGTGACCAAGGAAAGGATTAAGGTCATCGCGGGCAAGCTGCGCCATCGCGACGTGGCGGTCGGCAGACATTTTTCCATCAGCGCGCCCCCAGTGCCTCGCTTCCTCGCCCGCTTCGAGGAAGTCTATTCAAAACTCGGCAAGACAGACACCATCGTCAGCGCCGCGGCAGCGCATCACCGCCTGGTGTGGATTCATCCGTTTCTCGACGGCAACGGCCGCGTGGCGCGCCTGATTTCGCACGCGACCCTGCTGGAAGCCCTTGACACGGGCGCGGTATGGTCGATTGCACGCGGCCTCGCGCGCAATGCAGATGCCTACAAGGGCCACCTCGCCGCGTGCGACCAGCCGCGGCGCAACGACCTCGACGGCAGCGGGAGCCTGAGCGAAGAAAATCTGGCGGAGTTCACGAATTTCTTCCTCAATGTCTGCATCGATCAAGTTACCTTCATGGAAACACTGATGCAGCCCGACCGGTTGCGCGCGCGCATCCTGCTCTGGGCCGAAGAAGAGATTCGGCTAAATGAACTGCCGCCAAAATCCGGCGCGATCCTCGAAGCGTTGCTCTACCGCGGCGAACTTCCGCGCGGCGACGCCGCTGCTATAGTCAGCACCGGAGAGCGCCAGGCCCGCCGCGTGGTCTCCGCCCTGATAGACCAGGGCGTGCTCACGTCGGACAGCTCGCGCGCACCTCTGCGCCTCGCCTTTCCAGCTGCGCTCGCCTCGCGTTGGATGCCGGGATTGTTTCCAGAAAAAACGGGATAGCGGAGCGCACCGTAAGCGGGGTTGACACTGATGAAATTGCGCGGCGATCGCAAGCTTCTGATGCACGGCGCACAGGCCCAGAAGGCCGCCGATTATATCCTTGGGCGATCCTCCGAAACCCGCTAAATTTTCGGCAACGCTCGGCTCTTCGCCGAACGATGCCTTAGCCGACGAGACGACTGAGGCACGATTTGCCTAATAACCGTCGGGTCTGCGCGCTTAACTGCCTGATGACGCGGCCTGAATTTTCTCTTAAAGAATTAATTTCCCCTTGTTGATAACTTTCAGATGCGGTAAAAGTGTGCCTCCTTGTAGGGTGTAATAACAGCCTGTTATCAACAGAACGCCGGACATGCTCGATGCCTTGCGCGTCATCAAACCGCTCTCCCCAGTCAATTTGCGCACAAGCCTGTCCCGCAAACAGGGACGCACGTGAGCGCATCATCAATTGTGATCGAACGGTGGCTCTCCCCGCTTCGGAAAGAGCCGCCGCATGCCTGGATCAAATTCAAACCGGCCGGAGATGTGGTTTATGCGGAACAACATGGGAGGCGATGGCAATGGCATCCCCCGTGTGCCGCGCAGGTCGGATGCGGCGGGACTTCATGCGGTCCCGAAGTGGGAGGAACTGCTGGCGAACCCCGGCAGGGCGTGGGTGGTCGACGTGCGCACGGCGCGAATGGTCGCGTTCAAGGCACTGGGCGTATTTGCGGCATCGGTGTACTGCTTGATTCAAGCGGCGGTCCCAACCGAGCCCGACAGCGGCCAGAATGAGCCGCCGGCGTGGCCCAACAGTCCGACGAGCGGTTCGAGATTGCCCGGCCTCGACGACATCGCGTCCATCGAGGAAGTCGCCGGAGTCATCGGCAAGCCGCGACGCTGGATCATTCGCAACGCGGCAAGCCTGCCGTTCGTGATACGCGTATCGCGCAAGCACTTCGTTTGCTCCAAGTGCTCGCTCGCGCGATGGCTCGCGAGTCGGCCACGATCGCTCAGGCGACAGTGACGGACCGAGGCGGTGTCGGCGGTACCGCCCGATAACAATGTTGCGGTGCGGTACGGCGCGCTGCCCGCGGCAATTCCCGTTTGGGGAAATTGCGCCAACGAGGGAGTTGATCCGTCCAGCGATTCGTCAGTAGCCTGATCGCAGGATGCAACGGAATTCAGGCGATGCGGCGCGATGAAACAGACGCGCGGATTGGGCTTCGTATATCAGCCCGTTTACCTCGATAAGCGCACAGGCAAGCGAAAGACCGCCGCGACCTGGTGGGTTCAATACTCCGTCCGCGGCAAGAGATATCGCGAGTCATCCGGTTCTGCGAATCGGAACACAGCGATCAAGCTCTTGAAGGATCGACTCGGAGCAGCAGCACAAGGGAAACCAGTCGGACCAAATGTTGACCGAACCAGGTTCGAAGATCTGGCGCGAATGCTCGTCGAAGATTATCGCGCCAACGGCCGCCGCAGCCTCGAGCGCATCGAAGGAGCGCTAAAACATCTCCGGGAATTCTTCGGGGACGATTTCGCGCTCGACATAACAACCGATCGGATCACGAGTTACATCAGATGGCGCCAGGACGAGGACGCCGCCGCTGCGACGATCAACCGCGAGCTGGCCGCGCTCAGACGCGCGTTCCGACTGGCCGCGCGAGCCGGGAAGGTAGCGCTGCGCCCCGAAATCTTCATGCTTCGGGAAAACAATCGCCGCAAGGGATTCTTCGAGCCGGACCAATATGCCGCTTTGCTACAGCACCTTCCTGATTACCTGAAGCCGGTGATTCAAACCGCGTACATCACCGGATGGCGGATTCAATCGGAAATCCTGACCCGCCAGAAGCATCATGTAGACCTCGACGCGGACTGGCTGCGGCTGGAGCCGGGCGAGGGCAAGAGCGGTGAGGGTCGTAATTTTCCCCTGATTCCGGGGTTGCGCGAAGTACTCGAACGACAAATCGAACAGACCCGAGCGCTCGAGCGGGAAACTGGTCAGATCATCCCGTGGCTGTTTCACAAGAACGGCAAGGTGATCGGCAGCTTCCGGAAGGCATGGTCGACGGCGTGCAAAAGAGCCGGATTGGCCGGCCGCATTCCGCACGATTTCCGCCGCACAGCCGTCCGCAATCTGGAACGTGCCGGCGTGCCACGTTCAGCCGCGATGGCGATGGTGGGTCATCGAACGGAATCAATTTATCGGCGCTACGCGATCGCCGACGAGGGAATGCTCAAAGAGGGCGCTCTTAAACTGGCCGCTTTGCATCTGGCCGAGGAGAAGCGTGTGCTCACCGCCGTGAAGGAAAACGCGCGACCAATCCACCAACGATGAGCGAATGCGAGCGAAAAGTCGTGAACACAGGTTTTTGAGATCCTCTGCGTCTGCCGTTTCGCCACCTCCGCATCGTGAGAAATCCTGCAAGTTAAGGCATTTTAACCTGACAGCTCGCACAGCTCGAAACCCTCTTGCACGATCATACTCACGCAATCTGAACGCCGGTGGCCGGTTTTCAATCGCTGATCGGCCTAGCGCCATTTCGGGCGTGGCCCGTCCGAGGCGATACAAACTGATAAAATAATCGCAAAGGCCAGTCGTCTACATTGAAAGGCCCAAGCCCGCATCGTCCCTCTGATGTGTTCGACCTATCTGAGTCGCACCGGGAAAAGAGAACAATGTACGCATCGAATGACGGCTGAATACACCAGCGTTGGATTTCGCATCCAATCCGATTCTTTTGGAATCACAACAAGGTGCAAAGGCGCCGTCAGGATGGCGTGCATAGCTGACCTGCCCCTGAGGGTCCCCCAATTCTTCGTCCAGTCGGAGAGTGAAAAATCCGGGTTCATGGGCCGACGGTACGTCCGCCGTAGTTTCGCTAGCATCCGGAGACGAACGTCCCTCTCCTCATACAAACTCGCGAACATCTTTCTCGGAAACAACTTGTCACGAAGATATGGGACTAGATGACTACTCGGATAGAACAGGAATCCAAGACGCTGATGATGAAGAATTCCGAGCAAGCACGCCAATAAAAATGATCCTGCGTTTCCACCAGTTCGTCCCGTAGAGCAAGCGCGCTGCGCAATGTTTCGCGATGGAAAAAGCGGCGAACCCAAGGCGGTACGCGCCGGAGATCCTGGTCGGCAACGCGGCGTTCGTCTTTTTTCCACCGCTGTTCAAAGCGTCGTATGGCGGCGTCACAGCTCGTCGGTGCCGAGAACTTTGCGCGCATCAACACCACACCTTACGGATTCGTATCAGCAGCTATTGCTGCGCGACCGAGTAAACTAGTGTGGCGTCCCGCAAATATCTTTTGGTCGTTGGGTCATTTTGGCCGCGTCAATACTTAGGAAAATCGTTATGTCTCGTAAAGTTATTTGCGGGACATGACACTAGCTTCGAAGGGAATAATTCCTGAACCGGCAAACGGATCGACAAGAATATCGCCTGGACGGGTGAATCGCCGAATTAACGCGCGCGCAATAGACGTCTTCATGCGACCGATGTACGGTGCCAATTGCTCAAACGTGCAGTCCTCGCCGGTTGTACAGCGGGGTGCCCATAGCGAAAGTCTTGGCCGTGCGTAGGCGACAGAAGCCACGGAAATCAGTCGCTTCCCCAAGCCAGGCGATACCCTAATTGTGTCAGTTTTGCCTCGAACTCTTCCAATTCGCGATTTCGTTTAGGGCGTGACCCATCTGGAGCCAAAAGGCCCACGCTTGCAGCTGCCTCGCGGCCTCGCTCCGGGGATTGGGCCAAGCCCCGAAGGACCTCGACCTCCTGACGAGTGAGGGTTACGCCTGAGTGCTGGTAACCGCAAAAAGCTTCCCAAGCTACAGGGCACCATTTGCTGACGATCTCTTCTCCGATCACGACCGCATAAGCACGGATTTCCTCTTGGGCGCGCGTGTCCATCCGCAGCTCAAGGAAGTGCAGCAGATTGTGCAAGTCTATTTTCCAATAGGCTTCTGTGTAGGTGGAGAGCGGGAGGTCTTTGCGAGCCTGTTCACGGGCGACACCCTTCGAAAGGGCGATTATCCGGCTCTAGACTATCAAGCGCGGCGCTGCTACGCTTTCCGCGTCGGGCCGGAGTCTCACCGTGGCTCAGCTACATTAGCCCTGCTGGTGGGCCTGCTGCTCTGCTTGAGCGGCTTCCTTGCGTTTGCGCCGTCGGTAGGACCGCTGCTTCTGCGCCCGGTAATGAGGGTGCGTCTTCTCATGATACTCGCCACACGGCCGGCAGAAGAAGAACAGAATCGGCTGACCGTACTTAGCCATCGTCAATACCTCACGCCCACTACAATTGCGATGGAATCCGAAAGCGGCCGGTCTTTTGGGGCCATTCGGAAGTCTCCGATCACGTCCGGCGACCCAAGCGCCGCGACCAATGCTTTTCCAGCGGGAATATCCTTTGGATTTCTGCCGACGGTAATCAAAAGCCCATTCACGGGAAGGCCAAAATCGCGACTTATCCCTTTGACCGCGAGCTTCCATCCCGCGCGCAGAAGCATATCGCCAATTAGTCGGGCAAATTCGAATGGCTCTTGGTCATCGCTAGCCACGCTAATAGTGAACAACTGTCCCGCGAACGGCAGAAGTTTACCAATGATCTGTTCTTGTTTTTTGGGCGAGAGAGACCGCCAAGCGAGCTTCTTCTCTAGGGTCAATCGTGCGAATCGTTCTCGTTCGGCGATTTGGTTAGCTTCCGCCGCGTCTTTTCGCGCGACTTCAATCTTCGCGTTTGCCTCAGCAATGCGAGCCTCAGCTCCCTTCACGCTAGCCGATGCTTTGGCTGCGTCTCGG